>JBJSYW010000633.1:0-4545 GCA_046089985.1 Chloroflexota bacterium | reverse complement strand
GTGCGCGGTTCGCTGAGCCTGCCTGGTCAGCCGGCGCGCTTCAACTGCCCGCCAGAAATGGCGCTGCTGCAGCTGACCCGCGCCGGCTGACCAGGCAGGCTCAGCGAACCGCGCACTGCGGGGATGTGCAGATTGCCTCCGCACATCCCCGCAGCCTGTGGATCCTGCCTGCGCCCCGCAGAAAAGCTACCTGGCAAGCAGCGATTTCGCCACGGCTACCGCCCGGCTGGCGTCTGGGGCATACCCATCGGCGCCGATTTGATCGGCATAGCCCTGCGTCACCGGCGCGCCGCCGATCATGATTTTGATCTGCTCACGCACCCCGGCTGCCACCAGCGCATCGATGGTCTGTTTCATCATGGGCATGGTGGTGGTGAGCAGCGCTGATAAACCGATGATATCGACGCTGCCGGTTTTGATCGCAGCGACGAACTTCTCGGGCGGCACATCTGCGCCCAGGTCCACGACCTCAAACCCGGCGCCTTCCATCAGCATCGCCACCAGGTTCTTACCGATGTCATGCAGGTCGCCCTTGACGGTGCCAATCACCACCCGCCCGGCCGACTGAACCGATGAGCCTGCCAGGTGCGGCTTGAGCACGCTCAGCCCGGCCTGCATGGCGCGGGCCGAGATCAACATCTCGGGCACAAAATATTCGCCCTCCTCGAACAGCTCTCCGACCTTGCCCATGGCGGCGATCATGCCCTGGTTCAATACGGCCCCGGGCTCGATCCCTTGATCGAGCGCTTTCTGTACAAGTTCAGGCGTGCTGCCGGCATCGCCGTTCATCACAGCATCATAAAGTTCAGTCAATACAGTGTTCATCTTCGTCTCGATTACCTCGTTTACCTGGTTTACCCGGATCGATCTTTAATATACGCCGCATTCTTTCAGCGTTTCCCACATTGCCAGCAGGTTTTCAGGCGGCACATTGCCCTGGATGTTGTGCACGGTGGCAAACACGAAGCCGCCGCCGGGGGCCAGGTCTTCAATGCGTTTGCGGGTGTCGGCGCGCACCTCATCCGGGGTGCCGCTGCCCAGCACGCGCTGCGTGTCCACGCCGCCGCCCCAGAAGGTGATGTCATTGCCAAACTCGCGCTTCAACTCGGCCGAATCCATCCCGGTCGCGCTGACCTGTACCGGGTTAAGGATATCGACGCCGATCTCAATCAGATCTGGGATCACCGGGCGGATGGCGCCGCAGGAATGGAAGAAGATGCGCGCCTTGGTGCGGGCGTGGATGAAATCGAACAGCTCTTTATGCAGCGGCTTGACGATCCGGCGGTACATCGCCGGGGAGATCAGCATGCGATACTGCCCGGCGAAGTCATCCGCCTCGCCAACCGCGTCGACGTAATCGCCCACTTCAGCCAGGGCTTTCTCCCAGTAGGCCATCTTCATTTCCATGACCTTGCGCATAATGCCGACGAGCAGGGTTTCGTTGTTGCCGAAATCGGCAAAGTAATTGGCGAAGCCGCGGGTCCAGGCGGCCATCTCCATGATGCCAGCGCACAGACCGCCCATAAAAACGCCATACCCGGCTTCGGCGGTTTGGATAGCGCGCTCGCGCATGCCCATAAAGCGCCCGGGATCAACCGGGTCCGGCCAGGAGAATTTTTCCAGATCGGCCGGCGAAGCGGCGTCTTTCAGCGGATGATCGAACATGTCGTAATACCAACCGCCGTCCAACGGCATGCGCCAGCCGATGCCCCATTCGTCGTAGAAGTAGCTGTAGCCGGGCATCTGTTTAACTTCGATCTTGAAGGTAGCCGAGGAGCGCGGCGCCACATCCCGCACGTCGACCTCCAGCTTTTCGAGCATGTCCGGATCGATGGCGACAATTTGCTGGAAAATATCGACGATGCGCGGCTGCACGGGCGGCAGCCCCATCTGCTGGCGCAGCGCGGCGTACGAGCGGTGGTGGATGCTGGTCAGCACAGTGGCGCCGAGATCCAGCGGCACCCGATCGGCTTCCTGATGGTTGAGAGCGAGTTGTAGACGTTGGCGAGAGTTCATACGGGCCTCCAGGGAGACAACTTAAAGCGAACCGATCTGGTCGAAAGCCGGTTTCAAGGCGAAGTACAGGCTCTGGTAGATGGGGTAGGCCTGCGCATAGGCATCGACAACCGCTGGGTTGGGCGTGGTCCGGCTGGTGGGGTGGATCACCGCGCTGCACGCTTCCGGCACGCTGCTCCACACCCCCGAGCCAACGCCTGCCAACAGCGCTGCGCCAAACGCAGCGCCTTCTGTGGTATTGACGGTGATTAATTCGGCGTTCATCACATCAGACAGGATCTGCCGCCACAGTGGGGAGCGAGCGCCGCCGCCCGAGACGCGCACCTGGGCGATGCCGCCGCCGGCGGAGGCGGTGCGAATCAGCTCCATGCTGTCGCGCAGGCCAAAGGCCACGCCCTCGAGCACGGCGCGCGTCATGTGCGCCAGGCTGTGGCGCACGGTTAACCCGATATAGGCGCCGCGCGCCAGTGGGTCGGGGTGGGGGGTGCGCTCGCCGGTCAGGTAGGGCAGGAAGAACAGACCTTCTGCGCCAGGCGCCACCTGAGCGGCGGGCGCCAGCAGGTCATCGAACGGCATACCGGGGGCCAGCGTATCGCGGTGCCACTGCAGCGACCCGGCCGCAGAGAGCATCACGCCCATGAAGTGCCACATCCCGGGGGCCGAGTGGCAGAATGCATGCAGGCGGCCCAGCGGCTCGATGAATGGGCCGCTGGTGGCTGCAAATACTACCCCTGAGGTGCCGAGCGTCAGCGCCACGATTTCGGGCGAGACCGCGCCTACGCCAACCGCCTGGGCGGCCTGATCCCCGCCGCCGGCCATGACCGGCGTGCCGGGTTTCAGCCCGGTGGCGGCTGCGCCCTGGGCGTTGACGACACCGGTGACCGCCGGGCCTTCATAGCTTTCGGGCATCCATTCCCGGCGGATTTCCAGGCAGTCGAGCAGCTCCTGCGACCAAGTGCGCTCTTTCAGATCGAACAGCATCATCCCCGCCCCATCTGCCTTATCGACGGCGAAATCGCCGGTCAGGCAGTAGCGCACATAGTCCTTGGGCAGCAGGATGTGGGCGATCTGGGCGTAGATCTGCGGCTCATGATTTCGCACCCACAGGATCTTCGGGGCGGTGAAGCCGGTCAAGGCCTTATTGCCGGTGATCTGCAGCAGGTAGTCAAAACCGACCTTTTCGGTGATTTCTATGCACTCGGCAGCGGTGCGCTGGTCATTCCAGAGGATCGCCGGGCGCAGCACGCGGCCCTGGGCGTCGAGCAGGGTCAGGCCGTGCATCTGCCCGGTGAGGCCAACTGCCTTGACCTGCTCGCCGCTCACGCCGGCCTGGGCCAGCGCCTGGCGGATGCTGTTGGCGGCGCCTTGCCACCATTCCTGGGGGTCCTGTTCTGACCACAGGGGATGCGGCGTGGAAAGGCTGAGCGGCGTAACCGCGCTGCTCACCACCTGCCCGGCGTCGTCGATCAGCAGCGCTTTCGCGCCGGTGGTGGAAACGTCAATTCCAAGAAGATAGCTTGCTTCGGACATGTGATTTTCCCTCATCAGCGGACACCCAACAGCAGATCGAAGGTGAGCTGGTCGAGCTTCTCGTATTTCAGCCCGCGCTGCGCCAGTTTCTCGGGTTCGAAGGCATGGCCCTTCAGCGCCTGGGCTTTCTGGCGGTTGTACTTGCCATCGAAGGCCTCCATGACCGGGTCGGCCGCATTTAACTCTGCCAGCATGGCCTGGATCTCAGGATCGGCGTTCCAGCAGCGGGCCTTTTCTTTCAGGATCAGGTAACTGCGCATGCAGCCGCGGGCGAAATCCTTCACGCCTTCGTAATCCTCGGTGCGATAGGCGTGGGCGTCGAAGTGACGGCTGCCGGCGTAGCCGACGTCTTCCAGGAATTTGACCAGGAAGAAGCTCTGCTTAATACTCTGCATGCCGAAGCGCCAATCCTGGTCAAAGCGCACGTAGTTCTGGTCGTTCAGGTCGATATGGAAGAGCTTGCCGGCTTCCCAGGCCTGCGCGACGGCGTGCAGGAAGTTCAGCCCGGCCATATGCTCGTGGGCCATCTCGGGGTTCAGCCCCACCATCTCTGGGTGATCGAGCGTGGCGATAAAGCCCAGCATGGCTCCGCTGGTTGGCAGGTAGATATCGCCGCGTGGCTCGTTCGGCTTGGCTTCCAGCGCAAACTTCAGTTCATAGCCCTGGTCTGTGGCATACTCGCACAGGAAGTTCAGCGCCTCGCGGAAGCGCTTCAGCCCGGTGGCGGGATCCTTGCTGGCGTCTGTTTCGACGCCTTCTCGCCCACCCCAGAATACATACACTTTTGCGCCCAACTCCACCCCCAGGTCCATCGCTTTCATCGTCTTTTGCAGTGCGAACTTGCGCACTTTCGGATCGTTGGCGGTGAAGGCCCCGTCTTTGAAGGCCGGGTGCCCGAACAGGTTGGTGGTAGCCATGGGCACCACCAATCCGGTGTCTTGCAGCGCCTGTTTAAACTCCTTGACGATGCGGTCACGCTCGGCCGCAGATGCGCCAAAT
>JBJSYW010000632.1:0-3497 GCA_046089985.1 Chloroflexota bacterium | reverse complement strand
CACGCCGGTGATGCCGTCGACCGCAGTGGCTGCCACCGGCAGTGAGGCAGCCATGCCCTCAAGCAGGGTTACCGGCAGGCCCTCCCACCGCGACGAGAAAACCAGCACATCCAGCGCAGCGTAAATGGCCGGCATATCCTGGCGCAGCCCGGCGAAGGTGAGCGCGGGGGGCAGGCCCAGCCCGGCTGCCTGCGCTTCCAGATCGGCGCGCAGCGGGCCGTCGCCCACCACCAGGAAGCGCGCTTCGGGCAGCTGCTGCAGCACCAACGCAGCCGCCTGCAGGAAAGCCGCGTGGTCTTTCTGTGGCTTGAGCCGCCCGATCACGCCGAACAGCGGCGCGTGTTCGGGCACGCCAAACGCCTGGCGTACGGCCTGGCGCTCCGCCGGCTGCGGCGCGAAGCGGCGCACGTCCACGCCGTTAGGAATGGCGATGATCTTTTCGGCCGGCACGCCGGTGTGCTGCAGCTGGTACTGGCGCACTTCCTCAGAGACGGCGATCAGCCGGTCGGCGAAGCGGGCGGTGGCGCCGTACAGCCGGCCGAAGATCGGGCGGCTGACCCAGGCGTCGTTGTTGTGCAGGGTCGAGACGACCACCGGAACGCCGGCCAGACGGGCGGCCAGGCGGCCGTGGAAATCGCTCTTGAACAGGTGGGTGTGGACAATGTGCGGCTGCTCACGGCGCACCAGGCGCAGCATCCCCCCCAGCAGCAGCGGGTCGACACGGGCCAGGCGCGGCAGGCGCTGCAGGCGCACGCCCAGGGCTGCCAGTTCGCTTGCCAGTGGTCCGGGAGTGCTGTAGCCCACGCTGACCTGCAGGCCGTGCTGCTGCAGGCCGTCAGCCAGGTCGCAGAGCAGCTTCTCGGCGCCGCCGATATTCAATCCGTCGATCAACTGCAGCACACGTATGCGGCTCATGCTACTGCCCCTTTCCGGCTGCAGCCTGTGCCGGCCGGCGGCCGGCCAGCAGATCGTGGTACAGCGCCTCGACCTGCGCGCCGGTGACGGCAAAGTCGTAGCAGTCCAGCACGCGCCGGACGGCGGCCTGTCCGAGCGCGGCGCGCTGCGCCGGGTCGTGGTACAGCTCGGTCAACGCCTGGCCCCAGGCGGCCGCATCGCCGGCCGGCAGCAGGCGGCCGCAGCGGCCGTGGTGCAACACCTCGGGACTGCCGCCCACGGCGGCTGCCAGGCAGGTCAGACCGGCGGCCATCGCTTCCAGCAGCGCGTTCGAGATGCCTTCCACGGTTGAAGGCAGCACGAACAGGTCGGCGGCCTCGAGGTAGGGACGCACGTCGGCCTGGCGGCCGGCGAAGATCACCCGCTCCTGCAGCCCCAGGGCGGCGGCCTGGGCTTCCAGGGCCGGGCGTTCGGGACCGTCGCCCAGCAGCAGCAGGCGCAGCGCCGGGCAGGCCGGGGCGGCCAGCTGCAGCGCTTCTAGCAGCACCGGGAGCGACTTTTGCTCGGCCAGCCGCCCGGCATACAGCGCCACCAGCGCATCCTGCAGTCCCAGGGCCGCTTTGGCAGCCTGGGCCGGTTGGCGGGGGGCAAAATCGCGGGCATCGATGCCGTTGTTCATGCGCAGCAGGCGCTGCGTGTCAAACCCGGCGCTGACCGCCTCGGCGTACATGGCTTCGTCCAGGGTGATGATCGCATCCGCCCAGCGGCGCAGCGCGGCCAGGCGCAGCCGCCCCCGGCGGGTGGCCTGCGAGACGCGGATATCGCCGTAAGCGCCGCTGTTGCCCAGCTTGACGATCACTTTTTTACCCAGCAGGCGCGCCATCACCAGCCCGGCGAAGGCCGGGCCGAAGGCCAGGTGGGCGTGCAGGATCGCATACGCGGCGCGGCGCTGCCAGAGCAGCGCCATAGCGCCCAGCACAAAGCTGACCGTGCGCAGTTTGCCCGGGCCGAGGGCCGGCGGGCGCAGGATTTGGAAGCCGCTGCGCGGCTCGCGCGCCGGCAGTCCGGGCGCACGGCGAGTGATGACCGACACCGCCCAGCCGCGGCTGGCCAGGTACTGCGATAGGCGCTCGGCCTGCCGCTCGGCCCCGCCGGCCGGCAGCGGGGGAAACTCGTTGACCAGCATGATGATGCCCGGCTGCATGGGTTAACCCCGCCCCACCACGGCGCGCAGCTGCGCGCCGGCTTCGCTGATGATCTCGCGCTGCAGCAGCCACAGCGCTGCCAGGTAGGCTGCCCCACCCACGCTCACGCCCAACAGCAGCTGCATCCACGGCGCGGCCTGGGCGGCGGCATACAGCACGGCTGCCACGGCTGCCGCCATCAGGGCGCTGGACAGGGCAGCCGGGCGCAGCGCCAGCGCCAGATCAGACAGCGGCAGGTCGAGCAGCCGGGCGGCCGCGTACAGGTTGAGCGCCCCGCTCAACAGCGCCACCAGGGCTTGCATCCAGGCCACCGCCACGATCGAGCGCGGCACGCTCACCGCCCACCACAGGGCGGGCAGCAGCATTGCCAGGCGCGCCAGCCCCAGCCAGGTCAGCACCTGCGGGCGGCCGTCGGCTTTATAGGCGCTGCCGGCGTTGTAGGCCAGCGAGAGCAGCATGGCGTAGATCGAGATGGCCCGGATCACCGGGATGCCATCGGCCCATTTTTCGGTGAACACCACCAGCGTGAACGGCCGGGCCAGCAGCGCCAGCCCGATGCCCAGCGGCATGGTCAGCAGCGAGACATAGCGCGTGGTGGAGAAGAACCCCCGCGCCAGCCCGCCCGGAATAGCGCGCAGGCGGGTGTAGATCGGGAACAGCACCGTGCTGAGGATGCGGGTGAACTGCAGGATCAGCAGGTCGGGCAGGCGGAAGGCCAGCGTGTAGACGCCCAGGACCGCCGCGCCCAGGTAGCGGCCCACCAGCAGGTAATCCAGGTTGAGCAGCAGGATCGCCAGTAGGTCGACGCCGACGATGTGCAGCCCATACCCCAGCAGGGCGCGGGAGGTTATGGGCTTGAAGATCAGCCGCGGGCGCCAGGGAGAGACCAGCCAGGCGGTAAGCGTGGCGGCGATGGCGCCGCCAATCTGGCCCCAGATCAGGCTCCAGGCGCCCAGGCCGAGCAGCGCCAGCAGCACCGAAGCGGCGCCCTTGGTGAACGCCTGGGTGAAACTGGCGATGGCGCTCTTACCGAAGGCCAGGCGTTTGCGCAGGACCACATCCTGGATGCTGCCCAGGGCGGCGATCGGGTAAGTGAGGGCCAGGACGCGGGTCACCTCGGTGGCGCGCGGGTCGCGGAAGTACTGGCTGATCAGCGGCGCGGCCAGCCAGGTGAGCACGAACAACCCGGCGCCGATGGCCAGGCTGAGCCAGAATGCGGTGGAGAACAGGTCTTCGTCTTCGGGGTAGTAGATGACAGCCGGGCCGACCCCCAGGTCGCTGACGACATCCAGGAAGGCGATGGCTGTCACGGCGTATGCCACCACCCCGAAATCATCTTTGCTGAGCAGGCGCGCCAGGATCACGGTGCTGATGAACACCAGCAGCTTGCCGCTGAAG
>JBJSYW010000631.1:0-5671 GCA_046089985.1 Chloroflexota bacterium | reverse complement strand
CGAAATTCAGTCATCTCGCGGGTAAACGCCCCAGCCGCGCTCGGTCAGCAGATCATACACCTGGCGGCGCAGTTCGGCGTGCAGTTCGCTCCAGGCCGCCAGCACCGCCCCAGCCATGCCGGGGTTCTTGGTGAAGGCCTCTGCGGTGGCGCGCACCCGCACCAACGCCGGGGCTTTGGCGCTGTTGCGGAAACCCGGCACGGTCACCGTCTGGCGGGTCAACCGTTCCAGCGCGGCCCGGTTGGTCTCCGGCAGGGCGGCCTGGTTGGTCAGCACCTGGCTGATCACCGCGGCGCGGTAGTCGTCGCGCATAAATTCATTGATGGCGTGAAAGGGCAGAAAACGTGCTTGTTTCGGACTCATATTCGGCTCCATGCAATAGGCGGGCGCGCTAGGGCGTTTCCCCGCGAGATGACTGAATTTCGAACAGCAGGCTGCGCCCGCGTTTGCCGCCGGGCTGCAGCACCTGCAGGCTGCGCAGGCAAAAGGTCATACGCCCCGCCAGGCGCTGCGGGATGCGCAGGCTGCGCGCCAGGTCGGCGTTGGTAAACGGCTGCGACAGCCCGGCGGGCAGGAACTGGCGCAGATCCCCCGGTTGGCGGATGATTCGCCGGTCGACGATCTCGATCAGCCGCCGGTCGACGATGGAAACCCCGCCGCGCCGCCAGCTGCCCCGCCCATCGGCCCGGCGCACTTCTTCCTCGCGCACCAGCAGCACTTCCAGGCTAAAGTTCGGGTGGGCCAGCAGTTCCGGAAAGCGCACCAGCTCGTGGAAGATCTCCTCGAAGCGGCCTTTGCGCGGCGATTTGCGGCGGGTCACCGGCAAGCCGGGGTTTTCAGGCAGGTAGGCCAGCCATTTCTCGGCGGCAATCGGGTGCACTACGCACATTGCATGGCGGTCCAGCAGGGCTGCCAGCTTGGCCTTCATCGCCCCGAAGTGGCGGGTCTGGATCTCAATCAGCGCCTGCTCGGTCACAACGTCGATGTAGTAGCCGTCGATGTTGACTTCCTGCCGGTCGCCGGCCTGAGTATACCAGTCTTTCAATGCTGCATGCAGAGAAGTCTCGCTCATCCGCCGGCCCAAAGGTTCCTATCCCATCAATCGTAGAAAGTCATTATAATTCAGCCCGTGGCGTTTGGCCACCGACGAACCTACTCAACCGAGGAGAAACATCTATGCCAGCGATTTATACTCCCGAGAGTGCGATGGCGATCGTGGCGCACCCGGATGACATCGAGTTTTCGTGCGCCGGGGCGCTGGCGCGCTGGGCGCGGGCCGGGGCGCGCATTTCGTACGTGTTGTGCACTAGCGGAGATGTGGGTATCGACGAACCGGGGATGACGCGCACCCGGGCGGCCGAGATTCGCGAAGCCGAGGCGAGCGTAGCGGCGCGCATCGCCGGCGCCAGTGAGATCATCTTCCTGCGCGAGCCGGACGGCATGCTGACGCCCACCCTGGAACTGCGCAAGAAGCTGGTGCGCGAAATCCGCCGCTTTCGCCCGGAAGTGGTGATGACCGGCGACCCGACCATCGTGTGGGCAGGCAGCGATTATATCAACCATCCCGATCACCGCGCCGCCGCGACCGCCGCCCTGGACGCAACCTTCCCGGCTGCCGGCATGCCCAACCTGTTCGAAGAACTGGCCGAAGAAGGGCTGCGGGCGCACAAGCCGCGCAAGGTGTACGTCAACGTCTGGGAAGGCGGCGACGCTTTCATCAACATTGAAGATACGATCGATATAAAGATCGAGGCGCTGCGCGCCCACAAGAGCCAGATGCGTGACTGGGACCCGGCGGACATGCTGCGCCTGTGGGCGTCCGAATCGGCCAAGGGCAAGGAAATGGCCTATGCCGAGGCGTACAAGGTGGTGACGCTGGTGGACGACAAGACCTGGGAAGCGCGCGACAACCGCTGGGGTGAAGCTACCCGCCAGAACCCGCCGGCTTGAGCGGCGCTCGCCCGGCCGTGCTTACGGCGCCCATACCCGGTAGATCACCAGGGTGTGGGCGCTGTTCTTTATCACCTGCAGCTGTTTCAGATTAGGGGCGTCCGGGTCAATGGCGGGGGGGTGGCTGCCAAGCACGTGGAAGACCAGCATGCACGGGCGGCAGTCGGTGAGGCCCTGCACGCTGGCGGACAGGGCGGCTGCGTCGTCGGGATCTTTTCGGTAGGGCAGGACGGTATAGCGGGGCTGCCAACCAAATTTCGTGAAGTAGAACTGCGGCTCGTAACCGAAGTTCAAGCCCCCGAACAGGATTTTTTTGCGTGGATGGGCTTGCTGCAGCCATTTCAGGGCCTGGGGATAAGGATAATAGTGCTCAATCATCATCCAACGAGTGCGAGTCCGATCCATGTTGATCGGCGAGAGCGCCAGGTTGGCTGCGATCAACACAGCCTGGATGGCGCCTGCCAGCACCGCAGCCGTTTTCATGGGAGCCTTCGACTGGCCGGCCTGGAACAGGCGCTGAGTCAACCAGGCGGCTGCCGGCGCCGAGAGGGCCAACACCGGCGGCAGCAGGAACAGGTTGAAGCGGCTGTACCCCAGAAAATAGAGTGACTCACGGTCAACCAGGTAGAACAGCGGGTATCCGATCCCGACCAGCGCCAGGAATGCGAGATGGACGTATTCTTTGCGTCGGGCCAGCAGGGCGCCGCCGCAGGCAGCCAGCAGCAGGAACGGCCCGAACTGCTCGGCCAGTGAGCGCAGCACTATGCCGTAACTTGACAGGCGGAACAGGCCGGTGAACTCCAGTGAAAAACTGCGCGAGATGGCGCTTGCGGAGCGCAAGTACAGATAGGTTGCCAGCGGGAACAGGATCGAGAATGCCACGCCCATCTCACCCAGCAGTGCCTGCAGCGGGCTAAGCGGCGCATCGCCGGCTGGAACGCCGGCAGAGCCGCCTGCGGGGTCTGCAGCGCCTGGCAGCGCCCGCCCCTGCCGGCGCATGGCCTGCCAGCGCGCCAGCCAGCGCAGGGCCAGGAACAGTCCCAGGAAGAGCAGCGTGGTTTCTTTGATGAACCCGATCAGCAGCAGCGCGTACCAGGCGGGCAGTTGTTTCAACCGGCGGTGATCGACGGTGAGCAGCGTGTCGGCCTGCAGGCAGACCGGCAGCATCAGCAGCGCCGCCGGCAGATCCAGGTACAGGATCGACGAATAGTAGAAAACGACCGGGATCAGCCCAACCGCCAGGCCCCAGACCAGGCGCAGCCATGTGGGAGCGGCGGGCAGGCTGCGCTGGAACAGCCAGGCCAGCGCGACGGTCGAGAAGAACGGCAGCAAGCGGAACAGAATCTCGTGGTTTGGGCTGTGCAGCAGGACCGCCAGGCTGGGCGGCACAGCGGTCAGCCAATAGCTGATGAACGGATAGCGCAGCCAGCGCCCGGCGGTCATGTCGTCTAGCGGCCAGGCGAACCATAGGGCGGCTGCCGCCGCCGGAAGCGCAACACCCACCAGCAAGAAGGCCAATTTCGGCCGCCGGGTGCGAGCATACAGTAGCAGCGGCACAGCCAGCAGCGCATAGGCCCACAGCAGGGCGTAGCTGCCCTTGACCAGGGCCTGGGTTTGCCAGAAATGGAAAGTTTCGTCGCCGCGCCAGGGCAGCCCGGCGGTGAGCGGGATGATGTTCACTGCCAGCAGCGCCGCGGTCAGCAGGGCAAACAGAAGCGGATCGCGTCGGCGAATCGAGAACTGCAGTTCACCGGCTGAGATCCATGCCCAGGCTGTTCCGGCAGCGGCGGTGGCCAGCAGCGCCGCCAGCGCTCCTGGCAGCGACGGCGCCAACAACCAGTAAGGGGTGAAGATGAAAGCCAGCGTGTAGAAAGCGTTCAGACAAAGCGCGGCGGCCGCGCGGGAAATACGCCTGCCGGAATGCATACAGTCGAGTTCTCCGTGTTAGGGGGGCTGGTATGCCGGCGGGTCGCACCGCGGTGCGACCTGCCGGTTGTCAATCGATCACCAGGATATCGGGGCGCTGGAGGGTCTGCCCGTCCACCTGCACATCGCGCATCGGCCAGCCGGGGGTGAGCGTGATCACCTCGTTCTCTTTCTCACCCACCTGGATCGTATCTTCGGACTTCGTCCCGGTGATGGATGGGTTCCAGGCATACACCTGGTTGACCATCACAGGATCGTTGGTGTTGGGGGTGGCGACCCACTCGCGCGGTTCATAGCCGGTGGGGCCGCCCTGGTGGTGCAGCTGCCACTCATCGGGATAGCCGGCGGCGGCATACGCCTGGACGCCGCGCTGGAAGACCTGGTTGATGGTCTTGCCGGGGCGGGTGGCGTTGATCAGGGCGGCGTCTACCTGCGCCACGGCGTCGGCTTTGCGGCGCAGTTCGTCGGGCAGCGGGCCAAAGTGCACCAGGCGGGTCATCGAGCAAACCAGCCCCCAGCGCCGCCCACACACCACCAGCATGATGTAGGCATTGGCTGGTTTGAAAGTCGGCAGCGGGTGGCGGAAGGTAAAGACGCGCTCGTCGGAGGCGATCAGGTTGACCATCGCCTGCACGCCGCGGCTGCGGTTCTGGTAGGCCAGGCGGGAGGCGATATCGTGTTCGGTCATCCCGGGCTGGATCTGTTTGATGGTGGCGTTCATTGCTTCGGCGCACAGGCGGCCCAGCACACGGAAGCGCACGCCTTCTTCAGGAGTGAGCGTGGCGCGCAGCCGGGCCAGCTCGCCAGACAGGTCCAGCGCGCCCGGGTAGGCATGGTCGGCGCCGACCTTCATGCCGCTGATCAGCGCGTTCAGCGGGCTGGCTTCATACCACTTGCCGACGTGGAACTCCCAGCCCTGGTAATTGAGCTTTTCCTCGTGGAGCAGGCGCGGCGCTTCGATGTTATCGGTCACCAGGTGGTGCCCGCTGCGCGTGATCACCAGCGAGGCGGCGCCGAATGAAGACGCCGTGTTGACATAGGATGCCGCCCCACAGGTGGCCCAGGCGAAGCTGCTGACGCGCTGCAGCACCAGCGCGTCCAGGTCGTATTTCTCAAGCAGAGAATGCACACGCTCTTGTTTAAGGCTAAACTCTGTCATAAACGATCTCCTGGCGACTCTGCCATCTTGAGGCCGCAAGCGACCTGCCCGATAATGCTTTTTGGAATAGGGTGGTTAATGACATTCATAGTATACTTTCGCATGCTCAGCTTTGCAACCCTGTTTGCCGGGTGGGGAATATTAGAAAACAGATCAATCGCCTGCTGCCGGTTGACTTTCGTACAGGATTTGCTATACTGTTAATCGACAGGGCGTTCCAAGGAATTGGAAACGACCTCACCAGCAAGACCAGGCACCTTCCAGCAATAAGCACCGGTGCGAAAGTGTAATCTCGATGCCCGGAGTGCCGACTGGAAGACCGACCTGATCAAGCATCTCAAGGCAATGAAACTCTATGTCACACCTGAGGGCTGATAAAGCTCTGAATGGTTGACGGAGCGGAGCTAAGAGATAGACCCAGAATGATAACCAAACCCCATCTATAACTGACTTGGGGCCGATGGTTAACAAAAATGGGTTGAGGATCGTCAGATGGTTACTCGGGACCCCTGTCATTCTTTAAATCAGCCGTGGCTCATCCGCCACGGCTGATCTTTTTTTCCTTCCATCGTGTCGGGCAGGTCGACCGCCCGCCATCAGCGCCCCGGTGCAGCCGGGCTGCGGGTCAGCGCGGCC
>JBJSYW010000630.1:0-8625 GCA_046089985.1 Chloroflexota bacterium | reverse complement strand
CACCCCACAGGTCGGCGCTGCCGGTCGAGCGGATCGCTTCACGCAGCGCGTTCCACACCTCGGGGTGCGCCTTCTCGATCTCGTCAAACAGGATGATGCGGTATGGACGCCGGCGCACGGCTTCGGTCAGCTGTCCGCCTTCCTCGTACCCCACGTAGCCCGGAGGCGCCCCAAACAGGCGCGAAACCGTATGCTGCTCGCGGTACTCGGACATGTCGATCCGCACCAGCGCGTCCTCGTCGTCGAACATAAACTCGGCCAGCGCTTTGGCCAGCTCGGTCTTGCCCACGCCTGACGGGCCGATGAAGATGAACGAGCCAATTGGCCGGCGCGGGTCTTTAAGCCCCGAGCGGGCGCGGCGGATCGCATCCGAGATGGCCCGGATGGCCTCCTCCTGGCCGATGATGTGCTCGTGCAGGCGCTCTTCCATGTGCAGCAGCTTCTGGCTCTCGGTCTCCATCATCTGCGAGACCGGGATGCCGGTCCACTGCGCCACCACCTCGGCGATATCGGTCGATTCGACGATGTCGTCCAACTGGTGCTCGTTCTCCCAGCGGTCGCGCTGCTCGTGGAACTCGGTCTCCAGGCGCAGCCGTTCGGCTTTCTTCTGCGCGGCGCGCTCGTAATCGCGCTCCTGCCCGGCCTGTTCTTCTTCGGCCGCCAGCCGGTCGATCTCGGTCTTGGCCGCCTTCAAATCAGGCGGCAGCGAATACAGCGCCACGCGCAGCTTGGCCGCCGCCTCGTCGATCAGGTCGATCGCCTTATCCGGCAGCCGGCGTTCGGTCACGTAGCGGCTCGAGAGGCGGGCCGCGTCGATCAGCGACTGGTCGGAGAAGCGCACCTTGTGATGGGCTTCGTAGCGGTCACGCAGCCCGTGCAGCATCTGGATCGTCTCATCGACGCTCGGCTCTTCCACGTATACCGGGGCAAAGCGCCGCTCCAGCGCGGCGTCCTTTTCGATGTGCTTGTGGTACTCATCCAGCGTGGTAGCGCCCACGCACTGCAGCTCGCCGCGCGACAGGGCCGGCTTGAGCATGTTCGAAGCGTCCATGGCGCCCTGGGCCGCGCCCGCCCCCACCACAGTGTGCAGCTCGTCGATGAACAGGATCACCTCGCCTTCGGCCCGCTGCACTTCCTCCAGCACCGCTTTCAAGCGCTCTTCAAACTCGCCGCGGAAGCGCGAGCCGGCGATCATCGCCCCCAGGTCCAGCGCCAGCACCCGCTTGCCCGATAGGATCTCCGGCACATCGTTGCCGGCGATCTTCTGCGCCAGCCCTTCCACGATGGCCGTCTTGCCTACCCCGGCCTCGCCGATCAACACCGGGTTGTTCTTTGTGCGCCGGCACAGCACCTGGATCACGCGCAGGATCTCGGTATCACGTCCGATCACCGGGTCGAGCTTGCCCTCGCGGGCCATCTGGGTCAGGTCGCGTGAGTAGCGCTCCAGCGTGCGGTAGCGCGTCTCGGCTTGCGGGTCGGTCACCCGCTGCCCGCCGCGGATCTGCTGGATCGATTCATACACGCGCTCGCGCGTCACGCCTGCGCCTTCCAGCAGGCGCGCCGCGGGCGTCGAGCGTTCGCTCAGGATGGCGAGAAAGATGTGTTCGGTCGAGATGTACTCGTCTTTCAGCCGGTTGGCCTCTTCGTTCGCCAGGTCGATAATGCGCTTGACGCGCGGCGTGATAAAGATTTGCCCGGCCCCCCCGCCGAAAATATTGGCCTTGGGGCTGGTGCGCAGGATGTAATCCAGGCGCTCGGTGAGGGCCTGGGTATCGACTTTAAGGTTTTCCAGGATTTGCGGGATGACTCCCTGCGGCTGCTCGATCAACGCCAGCAGAATATGCTCCGTGTCGATCTGGTTATGACCGTAGCGCTGGATGATCTCGGCTGCCCGCTGAGCGGCTTCCTGGGCCCGCTCGGTGAAACGGTCAAATCGCATCATGGTCTTTTCCTCTTTCTTCTTTAAAAAACACCCACTAACAATCGCTGCCATTATAACACCCCGGTTTTGTTCGCCTGCTCGGGGCGCGTTAGAAATCTATATGAATAATATAGATCAAATCTGTGCGCTTTGTGCGCCTGGGAACCAAAGCTGCGCCTGAGGCGTCTAGGGTCCATTGCAAGCCAAACCAATCACAGGTGCGCCAGGCTTGCCAGGCGAGCCGGCGCACCCTGGTAGACACCCTTTAGGAGGAATGAACTATGCATACCAAGAATCTGGTGATCGTGACCGTACTGATGCTGGCGCTCGTTTTATCCGGCTGCGCCGGGGCAGCTTATGCCCAGTCCAGCACCCCCACCGCTGCTCCGGGCGCTGATGGCCCGCAGCAGGTGTACCGCACCATGAGCGTTAACGGCAGCGGTAAGGTCTACCTGACCCCCGATATCGCTTACATCACCATTGGGGTCCACACCGAAAACCCCAGCGCCCAGGATGCCGTGGCTGCCAACAACAAGCAGGCCCAGGCGGTTCTGGATGCCCTCAAGGCGGCGGGGATCGCCGACCGCGACCTGCAGACCACCAACTTCAGCATCGTCCCGCAGCAGTCGTATGACGACCAAGGCCGCCCCACCGGCGAGATCCGCTACCTGGTGGACAACCAGGTCTATGCCACCGTGCGTGACATTACCGCCATCGGAGATGTGCTGGATGCGGCCGTAAAGGCCGGCGCTAACACGATCAGCGGCATCCAGTTCGACGTGGCCGATAAGACGGCTGCGCTGAGCAACGCTCGCCAGGCCGCCATGAACGATGCCCAGAAGAAGGCCCAGGAATTGGCCGGCGCAGCCGGTGTGGAGCTGGGCCCGGTGCAGACCATCAATGAGTTCACCAGCGGCGGCCCGGTGCCGATGTACGATATGCGCGCCGGCATGGCTGCCGAAGCCGCTTCGGTCCCGGTCCAGTCGGGCCAGATGCTGCTCACCCTCGAAGTCAGCGTGGTTTACGAGATCCGCTGATCCATTCCGTTCAGTCCGGCCGCTGTACACCGAGCGGCAGCCGGGCGCACCTGGCCCGTTGAATCACACTGCCCGGGGGCATTCGAGACTTCGAATGCCCCCGGGCGTTATAATGGGGGGATATGGATGAGCGCTATCTCTTTGGCCCGGAGCGTGGGCGCGGCCGGGCTTTCCACCTGGTTCTGCTGGTCGCCGCCGCGCTGGCAGCCCTGGGCGGGGTGTGGCAGGCGGCCCAGGCCAGCCTGGGCCCGGTCTTCCTGGCTTACCTGCTGCCCGGCCTGGCGGCGCTCGGCCTGCTGCCGCTGCTTGGCTACCGCCTGTACGGCCTGCAGAACTCTGGTTATGTGCTGGAGCGTGAGGGGATGCGCCTGCGCTGGGGGCTGCGGGTAGAAGAAATCCCCGTCAGCGAGATCCTGTGGGTGCGCCGGGCTGCCGAGTTGGGCCGCACGCTGCCGCTGCCGCGCCTGCATTGGCCGGGGGCGGTGGTGGGCACGCGCCACTGGCCCGGGGCCGGCGAGGTCGAGTACATGGCTGCCACCACGCGCGACCTGGTGGTGATCGCCACGCCTGGCAAGGGCTACGTGGTCTCGCCCAGTGACGTGGACGGCTTCCTGCTGGCCTTCCAGCGCTGCACCGAGATGGGCTCGCTGCTGCCGATCGCGCCGCGCTCCGAGCATTCCACGCTGCTGCTGGCGGCTGTCTGGCGCTCGCGGCCCGCTCGCAGCCTGCTGTTGGGCGGTGCGGCCCTCAGCCTGGCGCTGCTGGTGTGGGTCAGCCTGGCGGCGCCCACCCGTTCGACGGTGGCGCTCGGCTTCCAACCCACCGGCGGCCCCGGCGACGCCGCCCCCGCGCTGCGCCTGCTGCTGCTGCCGGTGATCAACACCATCTTCTTCCTGATCGACCTGTTCCTGGGGCTGTTCCTCTACCGCCGCCCCGAAGGACGGCTGTATGCACTGCTGGTGTGGGCCGCCGGCGCGCTCACCGCCCTGCTGTTCCTGGCGGCTGTGTTGTTCATCTTGCTGGCGGGCTGATACAATATCCCACTATCCCACAGATATCCCACATTATCCCACGGACCGTGTGTGGGATATGGAGACATAGGATTTGTATATGAACTGGATGGCGCAATTATTGATCGGCCTTGCTATGGGTGTATTGATCGCCGCCGCCGCCTACAAGGCCCAGGCGCTCTCATTCAGCGGAGCCGTGGCTGCGGCCCTCAGCGGCGGGTTGGTCTTTGGCCTGGGCGGCCTGTCTTGGGCGCTGCTGTTGCTGGGCTTTTTCATCTCCTCCAGCGGTCTATCCAGGGCTTTCGCAAAGCGTAAGGCCGGGCTGAGCGAGAAGTTCTCCAAGGGCAGCCGGCGCGATTGGGCGCAGGTGCTCGCCAACGGTGGGTTGGGCGCGCTGCTGGCGGTGCTGCACGTCCTGCTGCCCGGGCAGGCCTGGCCCTGGTGGGCCTTTGCCGGGGCGATGGCCGCGGTCAACGCCGACACCTGGGCCACCGAACTGGGTGTGCTCAGCAAAACGCCCCCGCGCCTGCTGACTACGCTGCGCCCGGTTGAGCGCGGCGAATCCGGGGCGGTCAGCGCCCTGGGCACGCTGGCGGCCTTCAGCGGCGCAGCGCTGATCGGCCTGCTGGCTGCCCTGGGCCAGGCCCTGGATGCGGCGCGCCTGCTCGGCGCTGCCTCGCCGGTCCTGCCGCCGCAAGCGCTGGCGCTTGCAGCCGATGGGCAGCCGCAGGCCGCCGCCATGCTGCTGGGCGGCGGGCAGGTCCTGGCGCTGACCGTACCGGGCGGGCTGCTGTGGCTGGTCCTGGCGGTGGCGCTGGCCGGGTTGGCCGGCGCGCTGTTTGATTCGCTGCTGGGCGCTACCGTCCAGGCGATCTATTGGTGCCCGGACTGCCGTAAAGAGACTGAGCGTCACCCGCTGCACCTGTGCGGCGCACCCACCACGCACCGCCGCGGTTGGTCCTGGATGGACAACGACGTGGTCAACTTCCTGGCTTCACTGTCCGGCGCGCTGGCGGCCTGCGCCGCCATGCTGCTGCTTTGACCCACCCGGGCCGGCCGCTTGCTCAGCTGCCCGGGCCGCTTTTTTAGCGCCCGTCCGGTGCCAGCTCGCCGATGGTGCGGATCACCGGGCAGTTGGCCTCAGGGAACAGGCCCTGCGGGTCGATCAACACCGGGTGCAGCCCGGCTGCCTCTGCTCCCAGGATATCGGCGTAGTAATTATCCCCCACATACAGGGTCTCTTCCGGCCGCCCCTGGATGCGTTCCAGGGCGGCTTTGAAGATCTGTGGGTCGGGTTTCCAGACCAGCACCTCGGCCGCCACCAGCACCAGGTCGAAGTACTCCAGCAGCCCCAGTTCGCTCAATTCATTTTGGCACGGGTGGGTGCGGTTGGAGAGCACCCCTAGCCGCAGCCCGGCGGCTTTCAGTGCGGCCAGCGTCACCGGCACATCTGGGGCTACGTAGTTCACCGGGCGGTGCTCCACTTCCATGTATTCGTTAATCTGCGGGGCCAGCCGGTCTGACTGCGCTGCGTCACAGCCCAGCATTAGCAGGCTGCGCCGCCCGTAGTTGGTCCAGAAAGCGCTGTCGCTGCCTTTGAAGGCCGCCACGTCTTGCAGCAGTTCCGGCGACTGCGCCCAGTAGTAATGCGTCCAGCGCCGCAGAGCGTTGCGTTGCGCGCTGGATGCCTCTGCGCCCAGCGCCGCCGCATAGTCGATAAATGCCTCCGTCGAGGAGGGTTGGTTTTCGCGCAGCGTACCGTCCAGGTCGAACAGGATGGTGGTGGCGCAGTCAGGGATCAGGGGGTGAAAACCGCTTTCCAATCGTCGTTCCAATCTCAAAAAATTATCCGCCGATCTCGCTCATCACCCGGTTCAGGGGGATGATTCCGTCCGCCAGGCCGTGGCCCCAGGGTTTGCGCCACACGCCGTCGATGATCACCTGGCGCAGGTCTGCAAGCGACGCCCCGGCTCGCAGCGGGCCGAGCAGGTCCACTTCGCCCTCGCGCAGCAGGCACAGCCGCAGCCGGCCGTCGGCGGTCAGCCGGGCGCGCGTGCAAGCAGCGCAGAACGGGGCGGTCACCGAGGAGATAAAACCCACCTGCCCGGCTGCCCCTTCCAGTTGAAAGACGCGCGCTTCGCCATCCAGCTCGCCCGCGTTGACCGGGCGCAGCGCCCCCAGTTCGGCCTCGATGCGGCGCTGGATTTCGCCGGCTGTCACCACCCGGTTGAGCTGCAGGTCGGTGGCCCCGGCAAAGGGCATCATCTCGATAAACCGCACCTGCCAGGGGTTGTGCAGCGTCAGGCGCGCCAGGTCCACCACATCGCTTTCATTATACCCGGCTACCACCACCGCGTTCAGCTTGACCGGCGTCAGCCCGGCCTGCTCGGCGGCCTGCAGCCCCTGCCAGACGTCCTCAAAATCGCCCCAGCGCGTCAGCCGCTTGAACTTCCCCGGGTCAAGCGTGTCCAGGCTCACGTTGACGCGCTGCAGCCCCGCCGCTTTCAGCGGTTCAGCCAGGCGCGGCAGCAGTACGCCGTTGGTGGTCATCGACAGCGAGCGAATCCCCGGCGTTTGGGCGATGCCGCGCACGATCTCGACCACGTTCTGCCGCACGGTCGGCTCTCCGCCGGTCAGGCGGATCTTGTCGAACCCCAGCCCGGCAAACAACTGCACCAGCTGCAGGATCTCGTCGTCCTGCATCATGGCGGCATTGGGCCGGAAGGTCATGTCTTCCGGCATGCAGTACACACAGCGCAGGTTGCAGTGGTCGGTCAGGCTGATGCGTAAATAATGGATGTTTCTACCGAATCGGTCAAGCGCCATATCGTTCTCTCACCGCTAAAGATTTTATAGATTAACGTCATAATTATAAACGATAATCTCAGCGCAGGGCGATATCGACCGCCTGCCCGCCGGTCATTTTCAGCAGGTCGCCGGGCGTCAGCCGGAAGACTGCATGCGGGGTGCCCGCCGCGGCCCAGATCTCGGCATACTGCAGCAGGTCCTGGTCCACCAGCGTCAGCAGCTTCTGGCTGTGCCCCACCGGGGGCACGCCGCCGATCACAAACCCGGTCTCACGCCGCACAAAGTCGGCGTCGGCCTTGCCCAGCGGCTCGCCGATCAAGGCTTCGACCCGCTTTTCATCCACCCGGTTCGATCCGCTGGCTACCACCAGCACCGCCTGCCCGCTGCGGCGCGCCTTGAAGATCAGCGACTTGACGATCTGCGCCACCTCGCAGCCCACCGCCTGCGCCGCCTCCACCGCCGTGCGGGTTGAGCCGGGCAGCTCCACCACCTCCAACTGCAGGCCGAGCGCGTCTAACGCCTGCTGCACTTTGCGGGCGCTGCTGCTTAATTCCTGGGTCATAACTCCTCCTGGTTATCGTTTTTTTGCAGCCAGCCGCGGCTGCGCATCCATTGAATCATGACGATCGGGGCGATAATGAACAGGGCAAAGGTCAACAGCTTGCCCAAAGCCGAGGTCCACGGGTCCACCGGGCTGAGCGCCAGGAAGATGTTCATCCCGAAGAACCCCGATAGGAACGAAATCGGCATGAAGATCGTGGTGATGATCGTCAGCGTCTTCATCACATCGTTCATCCGGTTGCTGGTCACCGACAGGTAGGTATCCAGCGTGCCGGTCACCAGGTCACGCACCCCCTCGGTGATGTCATACATGCGTACCAGGTGGTCATAGACGTCGCGGAAGTAGATCCGGTCGCGGGCATCGATCACCGCGAACTCATCCCGCGCCAGCATGTTCAGCACCTCGCGCTGTGGGGCGATGATCCGCCGCAGGTACAGCACCGAGCGCTTGATGGTAAAAATCTTCTCCAGCACCCTTGGCCCGGGTTTGCCGAAGATCTGCGCTTCGATCTGGTCGATGGTTTCGTCGAAGCTCTCCACCACTGGCATAAAACTGGCGGCTACCTCGTCGGTCAGGCGGTACAGCACATGGTCGATGCCGTCCTTCAGGTGCCGCGGGTCACGCTGCACCGCTGCCCACACCTTCTCCACCGCCGCAATCGTCTCATCATGGTGGGTGACCATGTAGTGCGGCCCCAGGAAGATATCCAGCTCCTGGGTGTCCACTCGCCCGGAGTCTTGGGCGTCGATGGCGACCGCGTGCAGCACGATGTACAGGTATTCGCCCCAGTCGTCGATCTTGGGGTAGTGCGATTCCTGCAGCGCGTCATCGGCAGCCAGCGGGTGGAAGTTGAAGGTCTTGGTCAGCAGCGCTTCGCTCTCCTGCGGGGTGTCGTTGTGGATGTCCACCCACAGCAGCCCGACCGGGTTATGCAGTGCGAAGGCGATATCCATCATTTGCAGGTCGTGGCGCAGCCCATCTTTCGGGTCGAAGTACATGGCGCGGATCATGGCACCTCCAAGCTGGGGCGGCGGTCGCTGCCCGGATCGCTATAGTTTACCGCAAAATGCTCACGGCACGCGCTCGTACCAGGCCGGGTCGGCCGGCAGCCAGCCTTCGATCACCTGCCCGCCGGCGTGGATGCGCACACGCAGCCAGGTCGCCCCGCCGGCGGACAGCGGGCCATCCAGCAGGGTCAGGCTGTCACCGGGGGCCAGGCGGGCCAGCGCCGGGGCGCTGCGCCCCGGGTCGCGCCGCAGGCTGACCCGCCCGGCTGACAGGGTCAGC
>JBJSYW010000629.1:0-19143 GCA_046089985.1 Chloroflexota bacterium | reverse complement strand
GTGCGGCTGCCGCAACCTGGGTGAGGCGCTGCGCCGGGTGGGCGAAGGCGCGGCGATGATCCGCACCAAAGGCGAGGCCGGTACCGGCGACGTGGTTGAGGCCGTGCGGCATGCCCGCTCGGTGCTGGGTGAGATCCGCCGGCTGGAGAACATGCCGGAAGAAGAAGTGATGCATTTCGCCAAGGAGCTTGGCGCGCCGTACGAACTGGTGATGGAAACCCGCAGCCTGGGCCGCCTGCCGGTGGTCAACTTTGCCGCGGGCGGCGTGGCGACCCCGGCCGACGCGGCCCTGATGATGCAGCTGGGTGTGGACGGCGTGTTCGTCGGCTCGGGCATCTTCAAATCCGGCGACCCGGCCAAGCGCGCCGCGGCGATCGTCAAGTCGGTCACCCACTTTAACGACCCGTATATCCTGGCTGAAGTCAGCCGCAACCTGGGCGAGCCGATGGTCGGGCGGCAGGTGTCTGCCATCCCGCAGAATGAGCTGATCGCCACCCGCGGCTGGTAGAGTAGAGACGCGCATGAAGATCGGCGTACTGGCCCTGCAGGGCGACTTTGCAGAACACATCACCGTACTGCGCCGCATCGGGGTAGAGACCGTCGAAGTGCGCCTGCCGGCCCACCTGGAGGGCCTCTCCGGGTTGATCATGCCGGGCGGCGAGTCGACCACGATTGGCAAGCTGGCCGTAGCCTTTCACCTGATGGAGCCGCTGCGCCAGTTCGGAAAAGAGAAAGCTATCTGGGGCACCTGCGCCGGGGCGATCTTCCTCTCGAAGGACGCCCGGCGCGAGCAGCCCCTGCTGGGGTTGATGGACATTCGTGTGGAGCGCAACGCCTTTGGGCGGCAGGTGGACAGCTTTGAAGTGCAGCTGGACGTGCCGGCCCTGAAGCGGGTGGACCCGACCGGGGCGCCCTACCATGCAGTGTTCATCCGCGCCCCGCTGATCGAATCGGTCGGCTCGCCGGCCGAACCGCTGGCCTGCCTGGAGGATGGGCGCATCGTGGCTGCACAGCAAGGACTGCTGATGGCCACTTCGTTCCACCCCGAGCTGACCCTGGATGACCGCTTCCACCGCTACTTTGTCAGCCTGGCGGAGGCGGCCGATCGCTAACCAAGCCGCGCCGCCGGTCGTTCCCGGCGGCGTTCGCCGGACCGCTCCGGCATGAGTGTGGATTATGATTGTGCGTCCGTTTGACTGGCGTGACTTGCCAGCGCTGCACCGTTTCCGGAATGAGAGTGTATTCCTGGATACCTCGTTGGTGCTGACGCGAGGAGCGCAGGTCATGCCGGGCGCACTTTTTTCCCTGCTGGCGCCAGGCATTGGCGTGACTACCTGCGTGCTGCGTGAGGAAGCCTTGAAGCTCCCGCCGGTGATCGGGCAGTTTATCCACCTGCCTGGCTCGCCGTTCTCGAACCTGACCTTCCTGACGCCCGCTGAGGCGATGGATTCGCTGTGCGCGCGTATGCTGCTGGAATATATGCTCAAGCTCAGTGGGCAGCGCGGCGCACTGCGCATGCTGGCCGAAGTGGACGCCGACTCGCTGGTCTTCGACGCGCTGCGCAAGTTGGGCTTCGCTACCTACACCCGCCAGCGCATCTGGCAGATCACCGGCATGGCTCCAAATCCGGGCGGTGATCTCACCTGGCGGCCGGCCGGCCCGCAGGATGAGCTGGCCATCCGCATCCTCTACAATAACCTGGTCCCGGGGCTGGTGCAGCAGGTGGAACCGTTCTCCAGCCGGCGCCCGAAAGGAATGGTGTACTATGGGCAGGGCGATCTGCTCGCATATGTGGAACTGAAGTATGGGCACCGCGGCATCTGGGCGCAGCCTTTTGTGCACCCCGGCGCTGAGAATATGCCCGAATTGTTCATCGATATGGTGAGCAAGATACCAGGCCGCCGCACCCGCCCGGTCTACCTGTGTGTCAGGTCGTACCAGGCCTGGTTGGAAGCGGCGGTTGAAGACCTGGGCGCGGAATCCGGACCGCGCCAGGCGGTGATGGCCCGGCACCTGGCGGTCCAGCAGAAGACCCGGGCTGCCGTAGCCATGCCTGCCCTGGAGGGTGGACAACCGGAGATCACCGCTCCCGTGAGAGTGGAGACGAAGTAGCGTCATGGAACACAAGCGTATAACGGATGATTTGCAGGCCCTGATGGCGGTGCTGCCCCCGGATATTGCCCGGGCGGTGACGGAAGCCAATGACAGTGAGAACCTGCTGGAAGTGATTATGGATCTGGGCCGCCCGCCAACGGCGCGCTTCATGAACCGCGAAGTGGTCCTGCGTGCGATGGAGATCGTGCGCGAAGAGATCGACTATGTGGTGGAGCGCATTGGCGAGTTCGATGCCGATAACCGCGCCGGCCTGGAGCGCACACTGCACCGCATCTCGGCCATCCGCAACCGGCGTGGATACATCGTTGGGCTGACCTGCCGGGTGGGCCGGGCGGTGTATGGCACCACCGATATCATCAAAGATCTGATCGAGAGCGGCAAGAGCTTGCTGCTGCTCGGCCGCCCGGCGGTGGGCAAGACCACCATGCTGCGCGAGGCCGCCCGTTTGCTGGGCGAGACCAAGCGCGTGATCATCGTCGACACCTCGAACGAGATCGGCGGCGATGGCGACGTGCCGCACCCGGCGGTGGGGCGCGCCCGGCGCATGCAGGTGGCCACCCCGTCGCTGCAGCATGAGGTGATGATCGAGGCGGTGGAGAACCACAACCCTGAAGCCATCGTGATCGACGAGATCGGCCGCGAGTTGGAAGCCGAGGCGGCCCGTACCATCGCCGAGCGCGGTGTGCAGCTGATCGGTACCGCCCATGGCAACAGCCTGGAAAACCTGCTGTTGAACCCAACCCTCTCAGACCTGGTGGGCGGGATCGAGTCGGTCACCCTGTCGGACGAGGAAGCGCGCCGGCGCGGCACCCAGAAGACGGTGCTGGAGCGCCGCTCGCCGCCGACCTTTGACGTGCTGATCGAGATCCAGAGCCGTGACAGCCTGGCGGTGCACGAAGACGTGGCCGCAGCGGTGGACGCGCTGCTGCGCGGCTACCCGATCCCGCCGATGGTGCGCTCGCGCGGCGTCGACGGCGAGATCCGCATCGAGAAGGCCCAGCTGCCGGCCCGCCAGGGGCAGTCCTTTGGCCCGCAGGGGCGGCGCGGCGAGCGTGGTGAGCCTGGTGCTCCCGGTGCTCCCGGCGCTCCCGGCGGCCCGGGTGGGCGCGGGCGCGGCCCGCAGCGCAGCGCCGGTTATGACGGCGCCTCCGCCCAGCCTTATGATGCTCGCACCCGCGGCGCACGCAGCAACGGCGGCGGGCGCGAAATGGAAGACGAGCCGGAGTTTGACACCGCACCGGGCGGCCCGGGCGAAGAGGTCATCCCCGGGCGCTCTAACTTGAAGACGGTGCGCATCTACCCTTACGGGGTGGCGCGCAACCGCCTGTCGCAGGCCGCTCGCCGGCTGTCGGTGCCGGTGATCATTGTCAGCGAGCCGGGCGACGCCGATGTACTGGTGACGCTGCGCGCCTACTACCGCAAACGCCAGCGCACCATCACCGACGCCGAAGCGCGCAGCGTGCCGATCTATGTGCTGCGCTCGAACACCGTCAACCAGATCCAGCAGTTCCTGGGCGACCTGTTCAACCTGTACATCGAGGACGTCAACGACGCCGGGGTGGATGCCATCGTGCAGGAAACCCGCTCGGCGATCGACGCGGTGATGAGCGGCGAGCGCTGGGTGGAGCTGCCCCCGGCGGCCTCGGCCGTGCGGCGTCTGCAGCACCAGATGGCGCGCGATGCCAACCTGGTTTCGCACTCGTATGGCAAAGAGCCCAACCGCCGGGTGCGCATCTTCCGCGAGCAGTAAATCACTATCCCCAAAACGGGGCAGGTGGCGGTTTTTTCGCCCGCCTGCCCCGTTTTTTTTCGGCAGCCGGATTACAATAAGGCCCATGACGACCGGTTACTTTATCACCCTGGAAGGCCCGGAAGGCGGCGGCAAGACCCTGCACACCCGGGCGTTGGCTGAATACCTGCACACCTGCGGCTACCCGGTGCTGCGTACGCGCGAGCCGGGCGGCACGTCGATCGGCGACCAGGTGCGCGAAGTGTTGATGGGATTGAAGAACACTGCCATGCACCCGCGCACCGAAGCGCTGTTGTTCCAGGCTTCGCGCGCTCAACTGGTGGCCGAACTGATCCGCCCGGCATTGGCCGGCGGGCAGGTAGTGCTGTGTGATCGCTACGCCGATTCAACCCTGGCCTACCAGGGGTATGGGCACCAGCTGTTCAGCCTGGCAGAGTTGGGCGGCCTGATCGGTTTCGCCACCGGCGGCTTGCAGCCCGACCTGACCCTGCTGCTCGATGTGGATGTGGAGACCGGGCTGCAGCGCAAGTTGAGCGAGGGCGAATGGAACCGCCTGGATGCCTATGATGTGGCCTTCCACCAGCGCGTGCGCCAGGGCTACCTGGAGCTGGCAGCCGCCGACCCGCAGCGCTGGCTGATTATCGACGCCGGACGCCCGCTGCCGGCTGTCCAGCAGGCCATCTTCCAGGCCGTACTGGAACGGGTCGCCGGGCGCGCCGGGCGCTGACCGGCGCGCGGGCGGAGAAGTTCACCTGCCCCGCCCACACGCCTGCTCTGACGGGGCGCGCTCAGTCGTCGAACCCGCCCATACCGCCCATCCCCCCCATACCTCCCATACCGCCCATGCCACCGTCGTCGCCGCCCAGGTCGGGCATCGACGATTCGATCTCCTCCGGGCTTTGCCCGGCCTCCAGGCGGTCGATCACTTCGTCCATCTCCGGAGCGCCCTCGTCGCCCAGCTCGCGGGTCATCTTGCGCATCATCTTGCCCAGCGCCCGCGGGTCATCTTCCAGCCCATCCAGCCCGTCCATATCTGACAGGCTGTCCAGGCGGCTTTCTTCCGATTTCGCGATCCGCACCTTGTGGATGCGCCGCTGGATGTTGGCGCTGCCGCAGAAGCTGCACGTCACCGGCTTGACCCCGTATTCGGCGTAGGTCAGGAAGACGTCAAAGCGCTTGTGGCAGTCCAGGCAGCGGTATGGATAAAACGGCATTCTTTACCTCCATTCACCTTGTTTTTGAGCAAGGTAAATTATAATCATCTTTAAGGAGCACGTATGAACGAAGAGAATATTTTCAACCCCTGCCGAACCGAGCCGCTGTTAATTGTGATCTCCGGTCCGTCAGGGGTCGGCAAAGATACCGCCATCGACCAGATGAAGCTGCACGGGCTGCCATTTCATTTCGTCGTCACCGCCACCACCCGTGCCCCGCGCGGAGATGAGCAGCACGGGATCGACTACTTCTTCCTGACCAAAGACGAATTCGCCGAGATGATCGAGAAGGACGAACTGCTGGAATACGCCATCGTCTACAATGATTTCAAAGGCATCCCCAAGCAGCAGGTGCGCGACGCGCTGGCCAGCGGCAAAGACGTGGTGATGCGCATCGATGTGCAGGGCGCGGCTACCATCCGTAAGCTGTGCCCGGAAGCGGTGCTGGTATTCCTGACCACCCGTGATGAAGACGAACTGGTG
This sequence comes from Chloroflexota bacterium, assembly GCA_046089985.1. Lineage (GTDB taxonomy): Bacteria > Chloroflexota > Anaerolineae > Anaerolineales > UBA4823 > RBG-16-57-11. Next base: position 13,581 of record JBJSYW010000629.1, on the reverse strand, counting down.
CGCCGCCTGACCCGCCGGCAGAGCGAAACGCCCGAAGACCTGAAGCTGCGCATTGCCTCGGCCCGCCAGGAATTGAAACAAATCGGCACCTTCGACTATGTGGTCTTGAACACCGAAGACCAGCTCGACGATACCGTGCAGGCGATCCAGGCTATCATTGAAGCCGAGCACCACCGGGTACACCATCGAAAGGTAACCCTGCTATGAACCCCTCGCCCGACTCGAATTTGCCGCCCCGTTATGTCACCGTGCGCCTGCCGCGCGTGCGGCCCTTTGTCACCTATGTGCTGATGGGGCTGTGCATCGCCGTGTTTGCGCTGCAGCTGCTCTCGGAGACGGTCCTGGGAAATGATTGGCCGCTGCTGTTGGGTGCCAAGGTCAACGAGTTGATTATCGACGGCCAGCTGTGGCGCTTGCTGACCCCGGTCTTCCTGCACGGCTCGCTGCTGCACATCTTTTTCAACATGTACGCGCTGTATTCGTTCGGCCCCAGCCTGGAAAGCTCCTACGGCCATTGGCGCTTCCTGGCGCTGTACTTCCTGGCCGGTTTTTCCGGCAACGTGCTATCGTTCCTGTTCACCGAAGCGCCCTCCGTTGGTTCGTCAACCGCGATCTTTGGCCTGTTGGGGGCGGAGGGAGTATTCCTGTTCCGCAACCGGCGGCTGTTTGGCGCGATGGCGCGCACCATGCTGATCAATGTCGCCGTAGTGGCGGCGATCAACCTGGGGCTGGGGATGTCGCCCGGCATCGACAACTGGGGCCACCTGGGCGGGCTGCTGGGCGGCTCGTTCTTCGCCTGGTTCGCCGGGCCGGTGTACCAGTTGGAAGACGAGTACCTGCAGCCTCGCCTGGTGGATGAACACACCAGCACCCACTCGCTGGCGGCCGGGCTGGCTGGGTTTGTCATCTTTGCCGGCCTGGCGGCGATGAAGATCTTCCAGTAAGCGCCGGCCGGCCGCCGGTACACGCCCGCTGCGCCGGCCGGTTTTGGAGGCGTTATGACTGAAAGCGTATCCGCCTGGGCCGAGCAGGTGGTCATCCCCACCTACCGTACCGGCGCGCCGGATAAAAACCCGATGTTCCTGGAGAAGCGCGTCTACCAGGGCAGCAGCGGGGTAGTTTACCCACACCCGGTAATCGACCGCATTGAAGACCAGCCTGTCGACCGGGAGTACACCGCGGTGTACCTGGAAAACGAATACCTGAAGGTCATGCTGCTGCCCGAGATTGGGGGCCGGGTGCAGATGGCCCTGGACAAAACCAACGGCTACCATTTCGTCTATTACAACCGGGTGATCAAGCCGGCCCTGGTGGGGCTGTCTGGCCCATGGATCTCGGGCGGAATCGAGTTCAACTGGCCGCAGCACCACCGCCCCAGCACCTTCGACCCGCTGGATTGGACCATCGAAGCCCATCCCGACGGCAGCCGTACGGTGTGGTGCGGCGAGATCGAGCGCATGTTCCGCACCAAGGGCATGCACGGCTTCACGCTGTATCCCAGGCGGGCGCTGTTGGAAGTGCGCGTCCAGCTGTATAACCGCACCGGCCAGCCGCAAACCTTCCTGTGGTGGGCCAACCCGGCTGTGCACGTCCACGATGACTACCAGTCGGTCTTCCCGCCCGATGTGCATGCGGTAATGGACCACGGCAAACGCGACGTGTCAGACTTTCCCATCGCCACCGGGGTGTATTACAAGGTCAACTACTTCCCCGGCACCGACATCAGCCGCTACAAGAACATCCCGGTGCCCACCTCGTACATGGCCTACCACTCCGAGTACGACTTCATCGGCGATTACGACCACCGCGCCCGGGCCGGGATGCTGCATGTGGCCGATCATCACCTGGTTCCCGGCAAGAAGCAGTGGACCTGGGGCTGCAGCGATTTCGGGCAGGCCTGGGACCGCCAGCTGACCGACGCCGACGGGCCGTATATCGAACTGATGTGCGGGGCTTTCACCGATAACCAGCCCGATTTTTCGTGGATCCAGCCCGGCGAGGAAAAGCGCTTCACCCAGGTGTTTATGCCCTACAAGCACATCGGGCCGGCCAAGAATGCCGGCACCGAAGCCGCGCTGAACCTGGATGTCGATGGGCGGCAGGCCCGCCTGGGAGTGTATGTGACCCGGCCGCGCCGGGTGACCGTGCGGCTGGAGCGCCAGGGCCAGGCGCTGTATGAAGCCGGGCACAGCCTGGACCCGACCGCCGGGCTGGTTGAGACGGTGGAACTGCCCGCCGGGACGCGCCCGCAGGAGCTGCGCCTGGCTGTGCTGGACGGGGCGCAGGAACTGCTGGCGTTCACCCCGCCGCCGGCCGAGGCGCGCCCGATCCCCGCCCCGGCGCGCCCGGCTCGCCCGCCGCAGGAGATCGCCTCGAACGAAGAGCTGTTCCTGAACGGGCTGCACCTGGAGCAGTATCGCCACGCCACCTACGCCCCCGAGCCATATTATGAGGAAGCGCTGCGCCGCGACCCGTATGACAGCCGCTGCAACAATGCCCTTGGTCTGCTGCTGTACCGGCGCGGCCGGTTCGCTCGGGCGGAAGCCTATTTCCGGGCCGCCATCAAGCGCCTGACGCTGCGCAACCCCAACCCATATGACGGGGAACCATATTACAACCTGGGCCACTGCCTGCGCATGCAGGGCCGCCTGGCGGAGGCCGAAGACGCCTTCTTCAAAGCGGTTTGGAACGCCGCCTGGCAGGACGCGGCCTATTTCGAGCTGGCCCGCCTGGCGGCGCTGCGCGGCGACTACCCCGCGGCACTGCAGCGCGCCGAGATGGCCCTCAACCGCAGCTGGCGCTTTCACCGCGCCCGCCAGCTGCAGATCGCCCTGCTGCGCCGCAGCGGGCAGGCCGAGGCCGCCCGCGCCGCACTGCACACCGCCTTGCAGCTTGATCCGCTGGAATACGGTGCGCTGTGGGAAGCGCGCCTGCTGGACGGCGACCCGGCCTTTGAGCGCCTGGCAGGCGATGATCCCGAAACGCGCAGCGAACTGGCGTTGGATTACGCCGCCGCCGGGCTGTGGGACGAAGCCCTGGCGCTGCTGGAGGACGCCGGCTCCACCCTGGCGGCCTATACGCGGGCCTGGGTGCTGCTGCAGGCCGGCCGCCAGCAGCCGGCCGAGCAGGCGTTTGGTGAGGCGGCGCTGCGCTCGCCCGATTACGTCTTCCCCAACCGCCTGGAAGATGTGCTGGTGCTGGAGGCGGCGATCCAGATTAACCGGGCCGATGCCCGCGCCGCGTACTACCTGGGCAACTTCTGGTATGCTCACCGCCAGTATCCCGAGGCGGTGGCCTGCTGGGAGCGCTCTGCCGGCCTGGACCCTTCCTACCCCATCGTTCACCGCAACCTGGGGTTGGCCTACTACAACAAGCTTTCCCAGCCCGAGCAGGCCCTGTCCAGCCTGGAGACCGCCTTCAGCCTGGACCCGGGCGACGCCCGGCTGCTGTTCGAACTGGACCAGCTGTACAAAAAGCTCAACCGCACCCCCCAGCAGCGCCTGGCCTACCTGGAGCTGTACCCGGAACCGGTGGCGCGCCGCGACGACCTGTCGATCGAACGCATCACCCTGCTCAATCTGGTTGGACGGCCGGAGCAGGCGTACGCCGGCCTGATGCAGCGCACCTTCCACCCCTGGGAGGGCGGTGAGGGGAAGGTCACCGGGCAGTATGTGCTGGCGCTGGTGGAGAAGGCCCGCAGGGCGATTTACCGCGGCGAGTTTGGCCAGGCGGTCAACTGGTTGACCCAGGCGCAGGTCTTCCCGGCCAACCTGGGCGAAGGCAAGCTGTATGGCGCGCAGGAGAACAACATCCACTATTACCTGGGGCTGGCGCAGCGCGGCCTGGGGCAGGCCGAGAAGGCCCAGTTGGCCTTCGAGCGCGCCGCCCAGGGCCCAGGCGAGCCGACCTCGGCGCTGTATTACAACGACCAGCCGCCCGACATGGTCTTTTACCAGGGCCTGGCGCGCCGCGAGCTGGGCCAGGTGGACGATGCCGCCTGCATCTTCAAAAAGCTCGAGACCTACGGGTACAGCCACCTGGAAGATGAGGTGCAGATGGATTACTTTGCCGTCTCGCTGCCCGACTTCCTGGTCTTCGACGAGCCGCTCAGCCTGCGCAACCGCATCCACTGCCAGTATATGATCGCCCTGGGCTGCCTGGGCCAGGACGAGGTGGACGCCGCCCGGGCGCATTTCGATGCGGTGCTGGCGCTGGACGCCAGCCACCTGGGCGCGATGCTGCACCGCCGTCTGCTGCCCGCCGCCGGCGCCTGATAGGCAGCGCCACTATGCTCATCCCCCCCCGGCTGGCTGACCGGGCGGCAAGCCCTGTGCTGCCCGGGCGGCCCGGGGTGACGCGCGTAATTTAATTTGTGACTGGAGTAACTTTATGAAAAGAGCCGCGTATGGTATCGTTAGCCGGGATGGCTGATACCCTTGCCGGCTGCACGCGCAGCCGCCCGGAACTCGGCCCGGCGAATGCAATCAATGCAGCCCTTGAAACGAGATTGGAACGAAAAGCGCATGCACAAACAGTGGAAACTTCTCCTGGCGGTGGTCTCGCTGCTGGCAGTTGCCTGCACCTGCAAACCCGACCGGTTGATCCGCATGACGGTGATTAACAAGTCTGGGCGGGCGATCGAGCTCAGCATGACCGGCAAGACCTACGAAGAGTTTTACTACCTGCGAGTGCCCGAAGGCGACCGTTTTAGCCCCACTACGCAGATCTTTTCCGTGGTGCCCGATGTCTACGCCACCAACCTGTACTACGTGGAGCTGTGGGACCCGGTATACGGCAACCAGTGCGGCACCAAGGGCCAGACGTTGAGCGCCGAAAGCAGCTTCCGCCTGATGGTGCTGGAGTGCGACAAGGCGCGCTACAACGCCGGCGAAGCCCCGTCGCTGGTGAAATATGGCGGCACGAACGTGCGCGGCGGGGTGCGCCCGCGCTGACGCCCCGGGCCGGGGCCGGGCAGGCCTACCCCACCGGATCAGGCGCTGAAATTAGGCAGGCGTTTTTCAAGGAAGGCGGCCACGCCTTCCTTGTGTTCCGGGCAGTGCCCGGCGATCTCCTGCAGGTGGCCTTCGTAGTCGAGCACCTCTTCCAGGTTGGGCAGCACGGCTTTGTTGAAGGCCCGCTTGGCCAGCCCCATGGCGTTCACCGGCCCGCGCGCTAGCATGGCAGCCACGATGGCGGCGTGGGTCAACAGTTCGGCGGTTGGCACCACCCGGTTGACCAGCCCCCAGGCCAGCGCCTGCTCGGCGCTGATCGGCAGGTTGCTGAAGGTGAACTCAGATGCCCGGCCCAGGCCAATCAGCGCCGGCAGCAGCAGCGAGACGGCCGAATCGGGCGCCAGCCCGATACCGCCGAAGCCGACCACGATGCGCACCCGCTCGGAAGCGATGCGCAGGTCGCAGGCCAGCGCCAGTCCCAGCGCCGCGCCTGAGACGGCTCCGTTCAGCACGCCGATGATCGGCTTCTCCAGGCGGCGCATCTGGACAATCAGCGGGTTGTAGGTGCGCTGCAGGTGGTAGCGGTAGGAGAGCTCTTCGCCCTTCAGGAACTCGGTCACATCCTGACCGGCGCTGAAATTGTCGCCCGCGCCGCACAGGGTCACCACCCGCACTGCCGGGTCTCGCTCGGCCTGGCGCAGCGCCTTTTGCAAGGCTTCGATCAGTGCAAAGTTGAAGGCGTTCACCTTGGGCCGGTTGAGGGTGATCGAGAACACCCCATCCGACAGGCTGGTCAGCAAGATCTGTTCGTCACTCATGCGTCCCTCCCGGGCTCATTATACCCTGTTCCCCTGGCCCCCTATCGCCGCGGCAGGCGAGTTAAAAAGAAAAGCGGGCTGCCATACCGGCAGCCCGCCTTCCAGAGTTACAGCTTCAGGTCGTTATCCAGGTCGTCGATGTCGCCATCGGCGTCGTCGTCATCGTCAAAGTCGTCATCATAGTCGTCGTCATCGACAACGAACTCGGACTCATCGGCTTCCAGCTTTACCCACAGGACCAGCATTTGACCTTCATCAACATCCAGGGTGCGCGCGGCAACGATCGGCGCGTAGCTTTTCAACCCGTCCGACGAGCGGTACTCCAGGTTCATGCTGCTGCCCAGGCGCCAGGCGCGATGGCAGCGCTCGGTTAGCGCTGCCCCGTTGAAGGTGCGCAGGCGGGTGACGGCGATGTTGTACGGATTGGGGCTTTCGGTCAAGCCCATCACCCAACCATCTGCGACCGCTTCAAACGTGGGGGGAGGTCCTTCAATTATCGTGATTTTGTCTTCCATATACCTGCCTCAAGATAGTACATCTTACCATAATTGTCGCCGCGCGATATATGTTTTTGGTTAATATTGACACAGGCGTTCTATTTTTGGGGATGGGGCGCGAGGCGGGTATAATTCGCAGGTGGAGATAACTGCGTATGCATAAAGTGGTGATCTTGATCGAACCGCTGGAAAACTGGGACCGGTTTGAAGAACTGTGGCCGGAGTTCCTGCACCGGGCAGAGGCGATGCCCGGCCTGCTGCGCGAGGCTACCAGCCGGGTGGAGGCCACCCTGTATGGGCGCAGCAGCTACGTGCAGATGCACGAACTGTTCTTCGAGAGCCGCGCCCGGGCTGAGGCCGCCCTGGCCTCCCCCCAGGGTCAGCTGGCCGGCAAGCTGCTGCAGGTGATCACCGGCGGCAGCATGGTGCTGCTGTTCGCCGAGTACCAGGAGGACGACCTGGCCAACATCCAGAAGTATCGCAAAGCCGATGACGACGCTGCAGCGGCGCGCTGAACCGGCCGGCTCGGGCTGCCGGCTGCTGGCACTGCTGGGCCTGGTGGTGGCGGCGGTGGGGGTGGGCGCGGGCGTGTGGTGGTATCGCCGCGCGCAGGTCGACGCCGGGCGGAATGCGATGGTGTGGTCGTTCCTGACCGAGCCGTCGGCCCACGCCGACTGGATGGTGCGCGCCGGCCAGCGCTGCGGCGATGCGCCCTTCCTGCAGCCCACCGATGGGTTCATCGGCTACCTGTGGGGCGATTCCTTCCGCCCCGGGCACAGCCACCAGGGCATCGATATCTTCGGCGGCAGCGAGGTGGGCGTGACCCCGGTTTACGCCGCCTACCCCGGCTACCTGACCCGCCAGGCAGATTGGCGATCGTCGCTGATTGTGCGCGTCCCCGACGACCCGCTGCAGCCTGGGCGGCAGATCTGGACCTACTATACCCACATGGCCGGCCCGGATGGCGACTCGTATATCGACCCGGCCTTTCCGCCCGGCACGCAGGAGCAGTATGTGGAGGCCGGGGCGCTGCTGGGCTACCAGGGCAATTTCTCGGGCACGCCCGGCAATCCGGTGGGCGTGCACCTGCATTTTTCGATCGTGATGGACGATGGCAGTGGCGGCTATCTGAACGAACTGGACCGGGACAACACCCTCGACCCATCGCCCTATCTGGGGCTGCCGCTCAATGCGGCGAGCAGCAGCGGGCAGGTTCCGGTGTGCCGCTGAGCCCGGCAGGACAAGGAGGCGCATGGCAGGCGTGCAGGGCAAAGTGATATTAATCAGTGGGGCCGGGCGCGGCCTGGGGCGGGCGATGGCGCTGGGCTTCGCCGGGCAGGGGGCGCGGGTGGCGGCAAATGACATCACCCCGGTCAACCTGGACCACACCCTGGCGCAGCTGCAGGCGTCCGGCGGGCAGGCGCGCGACTACGTCTTCGATGTGGGCAAGCTGATGCCGGTCAACAGCCTGGTGGAGGCCGTGCTGGATGATTGGGGGCGGATCGACGTGCTGATTAACTGCGCCGGGGTCATGCCGCACGCTGCGCTGCTCGAGATGGACGAGTGGGATTGGTGGCGCACGCTGGATGTCAACCTGAGCGGAGCGTTCTACCTGATCCAACGCGTGGGGCGGGTGATGCGCGACGCCGGCGGCGGGGTGATGATCAACGTCACCGCCGCGCCCGAGCCGCCGGGGGGGCGGGCCGGGCGGGCGGCCTTCCGGGTCAGCAAAGCCGGGCTGGCGGCGCTCTCGGCCGAAGCGGCGGTTGAGTTGGCGCCCTGCGGCATCCAGGTGCATACGTTGGCGCTCGAGCTTGACCCGGCGGGCGAGTTTGGAGAGCAGCAGGCGCAGCGCGCAGTAGCGCAGGCGCTGGCCTGGAGCAGCGGAGGCGGGCCTGCCTGATGCGGCCCGGCAGTTCACAGGGAGGCATGGATGAACGAATACACGAGCATTCTGGTCGAAATGCACGCACGGGTGGGGCTGGCGCGCCTGAACCGCCCGCAGGCGATGAACGCCCTCAACCACCGGTTGATGGGCGAGCTGATGGATGCGCTGCAGACTTTCGACGATGATCCTGAGGTGGGGGCGATGGTGGTGACCGGCAGCGAGAAGGTCTTCGCCGCCGGAGCCGATATCAAAGAGATGGCCAACGCCGGCGCGGTGGAGATGCTGCTGCAAGACAACATCGCCCAGTTTGACCGTATCCGCCGGTTGAAGAAGCCGGTTATCGCCGCGGTATCGGGCTGGGCATTGGGCGGCGGCAGCGAGCTGGCCCTGTCGTGCGACCTGATCGTGGCCTCCGAGACGGCCCGCTTTGGGCAGCCGGAGATCACCATTGGGGTTATCCCTGGGGCGGGCGGCACGCAGCGCCTGGCCCGGGCGCTGGGCAAAGCGCTGGCGATGGAGATGGTGCTGAACAACCGCACCCTCAGCGCCGACGAGGCGCTGCGCTTTGGCCTGGTCAACCGGGTGACCCCGGTGGAGCGCTGCCTGCCCGAAGCGCTGGCCCTGGCCCAGGAGATCGCCGGCCGCGCTCCGCTGGCGCTGCGCCTGGCGAAGGAAGCGGTCAACAGCGCCTTTGAGCTGCCGCTGTCTGAAGGGCTGGCAGCCGAACGGCGCGCCTTCCAGCTGCTCTTCAGCACCCAGGACCAGAAAGAGGGCATGGCGGCCTTTATCGAGAAGCGCCCGCCTGAGTGGAAAGGGGCATGACTGGTTTCGACGATTTTCTGCAGGCGTTCCAGCGCCTGGAGCTGCCGCGCGGCGCGCCAGTGATCGCCCACGCCTCGCTCTCGGCCTTTGGCCCGGTGCAGGGCGGGGCGGAAGCGCTGCTGGCGGCGCTGCTGCGGGTTTTCCCCAGCCTGGTGATGCCCACCTTCACCTATAAAACCATGCTCACCCCGTCTGCCGGGCCGCCGCATAACGCCATGCACTACGGCGAAGGCGCCGACCGCAACCTGCTGGCCGAGTTTTTTCGCCCGTCGCTGCCGGCCGACCGGCTGATGGGCGTGCTGCCTGAGCTGCTGCGCCGTCACCCGGCGGCGCAGCGCTCCAGTCACCCGATCCTATCGTTCAGCGGGGTGCTGGCGAGCGGGATTATCGGCAGCCAGACGCTGCAAGACCCGCTGGCCCCGCTGCGCCTGCTGACCGAAACCGGCGGGTGGGTGCTGCTGCTGGGCGTGGACCACACCGTCAATACCAGCCTGCACTACGGCGAGCGCCAGGCCGGGCGGCGCGGTTTCGTCCGCTGGGCGCTGACCCCGCGCCGGGTGGTCGAGTGCCCGGGTTTTCCGGGCTGCTCGGACGGGTTTAACCAGCTCGAGGCCGAGGTGGCCCCGCTGATGCGCCGGGCGGTGGTTGGGCAGGGGTTGATCCAGGCCGGGCCGCTGCAGGGGCTTGTGCAGGCGGCCTGCCGGCGGGTGCAGGCCGACCCGCTGGCGCTGCTGTGTGACCGTTCGTACTGCGAGCGCTGTCGCCAGGTTGAACAGCTGGCAACTGTCGGATACAAAGAGGAGTAATCGATGAGCAGCCTGACCGTTTTTCAGATCTTTGACCTGCTGAACCGGCCGCGCCCCCTGTGGCTGGTCAAAATCGACCTGAGCGACGCCTCGCTCTATTGGGCCGACTTCCGCGACTGCAACCTGGCGATGGCCAACCTGAGCAAGGCCGACCTGAACTGGGCCAACTTTGCCGGGGCCGACCTGCGCCGCGCCGATCTTTCGATGGCCAACCTGTTTGAAGCCTATCTGCAGGGGGCGCTGTTGAGCGAGGCCAACCTGAGCCGCGCCAACCTGACCCGCGCCGACCTGGGCAAGACCGAGATGGTCGACTGCGTGATCGTCGAGGCCAACCTCAGCCGGGCCACCCTCAGCAAGGCCAACCTGACCCACGCCAACCTGAACGGCTGCGGCCTGGTGCGCGCCGACCTGAGCAAGACCAACCTGAGCAGCGCCAACCTGAGCGGCGCAGATATGGCGATGGCCAATCTGTTCGACGCCAACCTGTCGAACGCCAACCTGCGCGGCGCGAACCTGGAAAAGGCCGACCTGACCGCCGCCTCGCTGGTCAACGCCGACCTGACCGGCGCCGCGTTGGCCGGCGCCGACCTGAGCCAGGCCGATCTGAGCGGGGCGACGATGCCGGTGGGCTGGACCGGCTAGGCGCTGGGGGCAGCCGGGGTGGATGCCGGGGCGGCGCCGGTCGCGAAGGCGGCTGTCACCGGCAGGTCGACCCAGAAGGTGGTGCCGTTGCCCACCTGGCTGCTCACGCCGATCTCGCCGCCGTGGCTCTCAACGATCGACTTGGCAATTGCCAGGCCCAGCCCGCTGCCGCGCACCGCGCCGGGCTTAGGGGCGGTCGTTTCGGCCCGGTAAAAGCGCTCGAAGACATGCGGCAGGTGTTCGGGCGGGATGCCCGGGCCGGTGTCGCGCACCAGCATGCGCAGCGTGTTTGGGTTTGGACCGGCGCGCAGCAGCACTTCCACCTGCCCGCCCGCCGGGGTGTATTTGATGGCGTTCTCCACCAGGTTGTAGAAAACCCGCCGCAGCTGATCTTCGTTGCCCAGCAGCCCGCCCAGACCCGGTTCGACATCCAGGCTCAGGTTGACCGACGCCCGTTGGGCGCGGATGTTGAATGTCTCGAACACCTCGTGGGCGATGCTGCGCAGGTTCATCAGGCTGCGCTTGCTGCCCACCAGCCCGGCTTCCAGGCGTGACAGGTCCAGCAGGTCGTTGACCATGCGCACCAGCCGGTCCACCTCGGTCTCGATATCGGTCAGGAACTTGATCGCGATGTCCTGGTCTTCCAGTGCGCCCTCGCGCAGCGCCTCGGTGCGCAGCTTGACCACCGTCAGCGGCGTGCGCAGCTCATGGCTGGCGTTGGCCACAAAGGCGCGCAGTTCGTTAACGTTGGTTTGCAGCCGGCTGGCCATGTTGTTGAAGGCTTCGGTCAGGCGGCGGAATTCCTCCGGCCCAGACGGCTTCACCCGCACGCCCAGGTCGCCGTGTTCCATGTGCTCGGCTGCCATAGTCAGGATCTGCAGCGGGCGCGCCAGGGTGCGCGCCAGGTACCAACCTACCAGGCTGACCAGCGAAGCCACCACCAGCGCCACAAACAGCAGCAGCAAAAACGCCTGCCGCGCCGACTGCTGCGTGGGGGCGAACGGGATGCTCAGGCGCACGATGCCGGTCACTTCGATCTCGCGCTGGATCAGCACCGCCATATTGATCATCTCGGTCCCCCGGCCGTTGTCGCGGATGCTGATGCCGCGGCCCACGTCGCTCTCCAGCGCGTCGACGACTTCCGGCGCGTTGTAGCGGTTGGCGCGCGGCGGCAGCGTGTCGGAGCTGTCCACCAGTGCGAAACCGTCCGGTTTGTAGACGGTGAACTCCATCTCGGGGGAGTCAGCGAACATGCGGCTGAGCAGCTCTTTGAGGAAGGTCACCTGGACCTTGCCCTGGTTGACTTCCTGAATGGGCAGTTCGAGGGCGTTGCCGGCCGCGTAAGCCAGGCCCTGCAGGTTGTGCTCGGTTTCGGAGGTGGCGGCCTGGAAGATATACCGGCCCATAAAGACCGCCATAGCGATGATGCTGACCAGCGAAACCGCCAGGTGCGAAAGCACCAGGCGCGAGTTTAGCGAACGGGTAATTTTCATTCCTTCGGGCAGGCTTCCTTGTTTATGACAGCTCTTCCAACCCGGCGAAGCGGTAGCCGAAGCCGCGCACGGTCTGGATATAGACCGGCGAGGCCGGGTCTTCTTCGATCTTCAGGCGCAGCCAGCGCACGTGCACATCCAGCGTGCGCTGGTCGCCCACCCAGTCATCGCCCCACACCAGTTTGATCAGCTCGTCGCGGCTCATTGCCCGCCCGGCGTTTTTGATCAGGATCGCCAGCAGGTCGAACTCACGCGCCGATAGCTGCACCTCCTGGTCGCCTTTGAAGACCCGCCGGGCGACCGGGTCGAGGTTGATCTGGCCCATCGAGATCATCTGCGGGGCAGGGGCCTGGCGGTCAAGCTGGACCCGGCGCAGCATGGCGTGGATGCGCGCCAGCAGCTCGCGGAATGAGAACGGTTTGGCCAGGTAATCGTCGGCGCCCACTTCCAGGCCCAGCACGCGGTCGATCTCCTCGCCGCGAGCGGTGAGCATGATCACCGGGGTGGTGGTGAAGGTGCGCAGACGGCGGCAGACTTCAAAGCCGCTGATATCGGGCAGCATCAGGTCCAGCACGATGATATCCGGGCGGGTATCTTCGACCGCCTTGATGGCAGAAAGCCCGTCGGCCACGGCTTCCACTTCGAACCCTTCGCGTTTCAGGCTGTAGGTCAGCGAGTCGGTGATCAGTTGTTCGTCATCTACGAGAAGAATACGGGCCATGTGCGTCTCCAGGTGTGCCGGTTATCCGAAAGTCCTGTGGCAATTTTCCGCCGCCTGTACTATACTGGATCGTATTACAGGCTGCGCGATTGGGTATGAGTTGATACCACCACACTTCTGCTTCTAAACGAATATTTTACCCTGCAAACCCGCTTCCGCGGGATAAGCTGTTGGCTATGTTTCCATTATTGTGGCTGTCACTTTCTTTCCTGGGTGGGGTGATCATCGAAAATGAATGGGGCGGGCCGGCCGGAGTGTGGGGGGCCGGGTTGGCCGGCTGCCTGCTGCTGGCGGCCGGGCGGGCTGCCTGGCGCGGCCGGGTGGGCCGCCGGTTGGCGGCGCGCCTGCCGCGCGTGGCGCTCCGGCTGCCGCGTGCGCCGGCGGTTTGGCGGCGAGCGCTGCGCCCGTTCAACCGCCTGGCGCAGCGCCTGGCCGGCCGGCTGCCGCGTCCCGGCCTGCCGGTGGTGGTCCTGGCGGCGGCGGTTTGCCTGGGCGGGCTGCGCCTGGCGCTGCAGCTGCCGCGCCTCGACCCCGGGCACGCCGCCTGGTATGCTTCCACCGATACGCGCTACATCATTGAAGGTGTGTTGGTGGGCGACCCGGACCGGCGTGACCGGGTGGTGCAGCAGCGCCTGCGCGTCGAGCGTTTGCACGCCGCCGGCGAGCTGCGCTTTATCCCGGCGGGCGGCGACTTGCTGGCGCGCCTGCCCCCCGGCGATTGGCCCTACGGGACGCGCGTGCGTCTGAGCGGCTGGATCGAGATCCCATCCGTGTCGGAAGACTTCTCCTACCGCGATTACCTGGCTCGCCAGGGAGTGTATGCCGTGTTCCGCTGCGCGATGATGGACGAGCGCTGCGCCCTGTCGATGGGCCGCCGGCCGGAAAACCGCCTGCTGCAGGCGATCTAACGCCTGCGCCAGGCGGCCGCCGCAGCAGTCGACC
>JBJSYW010000628.1:0-8659 GCA_046089985.1 Chloroflexota bacterium | reverse complement strand
CGCTCCGGACTGTGCCGGGCGCCCGCCGCTGTATTAAAAGGGGGAAGGCTGGATGGTTTACGGCTGTGGCGTGACCGCGTACCAGATGTTTTGCAGGAACCCAGCCGCATCCACCTGGGCGATCTGCTCCAGCAGCAGCGGAGCGCCCTTGGCGCAGCGCCAGCTGTAGATCACATCATGCCCGGTGACCGCCATCGGGATGAAATCGACCTCCGGGTTGGCGGTGCAGAACTCGTTCATCGCCTGGGTGGGCTCTTTGGAAGTGTTAGCCTTTGAGTCGCACGGCAGATTCGCTCCGAAGTTGCACACCATCACCTTGCCGTCCATGCAGCGCCAGGTGGTCATCTGCTTGTACTGCTCGGAATACTCGGGGTTTTCGGGAATGCCGGCGGCCTGCAGGTAGCCTTTGACCAGCATGTCGCTGATCTTCTCGCCGGTGTAGCGTTCATCCGGCCGATCGATCGTGCCAACTGCCTGGCAGTAGGCGAACGGATCGCCGAAGGTCGCCGGTACGCCGGCAGTTGGGGCAGACTCTACGGCAGCAGTGGCTGCCGGGGTGGGTGCCGCGGCAGGCGCGGCACACCCGCTCAGCAGCGGCGCCAGCAGCGCCACGCTCAGGTAGGCTGCCAGCGCTGCCGGACGACGGGAAAGATTTGAAAAGCGTTTGTGGTTCAGCATGCTTCGATTATAGTCCTGCTGCTGCGGGACTGAACAGGGCGGAATGTCGCGATTCACCCCCTCCACCTCGGGCAGTCCAACTGGGCTGCGCAGTGTTGGCTGGGCCTGGGCCAGGCCGGCGGGCAGCAGGTATAATAAGCGCACCGGCTGTCGCCTTATCCGATTACGCTACCAGGAGCATCTCACATGGAAACCACCCGCCTGTACCTGATCCGCCACGGATCCACCAACCTGACTGCTGAAGACCGCTTCTCGGGCGGCACGGAGGTGGACCTGTCGGACCTGGGCCGCTGGCAGGTGGCCTGCCTGGCGAACCGCCTGGCCGATGAGAAGATCGCCGCGGTCTACTGCAGCCCGATGCGCCGCACGGTCGAGACCGCCTCGATCGTTTGCCGCCCGTACGGCTATACGCCCATCGAACGGGAAGGGCTGCGCGAAATCCACCACGGGCATTGGGAGCAGATGAGCCGGGCCGAGGTGGAGACCGCTTACCGCGCCGAGTATGACGCCTGGCAGCAGGACCCGTTCACCTTCGCCCCGGAAGGCGGTGAGTCGGGCGTGATGGTCATCGCCCGCGCCCTGCCGGTGATCCGCGAGATCGTGCTGAAGCACATCGGCGAGACGGTGGCCGTGGTGTCGCACAAGGCCACCATCCGCCTGGTGCTGTGCAGCCTGCTGGGCATCGACGCCCGCGGCTACCGCGACCGGCTGGATCAATCGCCGGCCTGCCTGAACATCCTCGACTTCAAAGACCCGGTGCGAGCGCGCCTGATGCTGTTCAACGATGTCTCGCACTACGTGGACCAGCCGCCCTTCTCGGAAAACCGCCTGTCGGAGTGGTTCGACACGCGCCGCTCCGGGTAGCGCGCCGGTCGGCGCGGTGGTCAGCCGGCGCGGGCGCTCTACCCGGCTGGAGCGGCCGGTTAACCGCCCGGCCCGGCAGCCGCCTGGTCCGCCAGCCAGCTGAGCCGGCCGGCAGCCGGGCGCAGCCGGGCCGCCGGCAGCTGCAGGTTCCCGTCTGCCGCAGCCAGGGCGAAGGCCGCCGCTTTGGGTTCGCCCGAGACCAGCACGATCACTTCCTGGGCGGCGTTGATCAGCGGCAGCGAGAAACCCACCCGGTCTACCAGCGGCTCGGGCGGCGTGCTGTGCTGCACCGGCACCACCCAGCGCTGCGTCTCGTCCAGCGCCGGCGCGCCGGGGAAGAGCGAGGCGATGTGCCCGTCGGGGCCGAACCCCAGCAGCACCAGGTCAAAACTGGGCGGCGGGCCGCTGATCGGCGCCTCGAACCAGCGCGCCAGCACTTCCTCATATGCCTCGGCGGCGGCGGCCGCCGGCAGCGCTCCCTGGATCGGGTGGACATTCTCGCTGGGGATATCCACCCGGTCCAGCAGCGCCTGGGCCGCCAGGCGGTAGTTGCTGTCGGGGTGGTCGTGCGGCACGCAGCGCTCGTCGCTCCAAAAGACGTGGATCGCGCCCCAATTCAGGCGCTTTTCCTGGCGCAGCAGGTCATACATGCCCAGCGGGGTGCGCCCGCCAGCCAGCGCCACGCAAAACTCACGTCCCTGGGACAGGCTGCGCCCGGCCAACTCGATGAAGCGCGCCGCGGCGGCGCGCGATAACGCCTGGTAATCCTTTACAACCGATAAACCGTCCATTCGACTCCATCTCCAATAAACTGGCTTGCAAATTACCGGCCTCCCTACTGCAGCGACACCAGCAGGCGCGCCAACCCCACCTGGATATCGCCGCGGATGTGGAAGCGCACCACCTTCCGCCCGGCATCCAGCAGGGCGTTGCGGTCGCCCAATGCCTGGGCCAGTTCCAGCACCCCAAAGGTGATGCTGGATTTCAGCGAGCCGGCCTCGTCGGGAATGGCCACATCCTGCGGGCAGTCGGCGGTGATCTGGATGAACAGCCCGTTGACCGGGCCGCCCTTGTGCAGCTGGCCGGTGGAATGCAGGAAGCGCGGCCCGTAGCCGGTGGTGACCGCCCGGCGGGTGACCTGGCGCAGCTGGTTGCGCAGCGCCAGCAGCGAGGCGTCGGTGTCTTCAGCCGGCGGCAGGTAGGCCTGGATAGCCAGGTAGCTGTCCGGGGACAGCTGCCCCAGGAAGGCAGCCCACAGCCCGGGCAGGTCCTCGGCCGGCAGATCGCTGAAGGCCAGCAGGCAGTCATCCACCAGCGACGGCTGCAAGTCGTTCAGCCGGCCCAGCGCCTGGTACTCGGTGACGATCTTGCGCGCCTGCGCCTTGGCCAGTTCCACGTTGGGCTGGTCAAAGGGCTGCACGCCCAGGCGCTGCCCGGCGATGGCGGTAGCCAGCTGCCACAGGAAGAACTGCCCGCCCAGGTCGTGCAGATCCTGCAGGGGCGCCTCGATCAGCGGGTGGCCGGCCTGCTGCAGCGCCAGCAGGTTGGTATCGTAGGTGTGGTCGCCGGCCAGGTGCAGGTAAACGAAGCAGCGGTCATCGCCGTACACCTCCGGGCTGCCGATGGCGCTGCCCACTACCGGCAGC
This sequence comes from Chloroflexota bacterium, assembly GCA_046089985.1. GTDB lineage: Bacteria > Chloroflexota > Anaerolineae > Anaerolineales > UBA4823 > RBG-16-57-11. The sequence goes on along the minus strand of JBJSYW010000628.1, from coordinate 5,471 downwards.
AGCCCGCGCCCTTCTTTGCCGGTGCTGGCTGCCAGCAGCTGCTCGGCCCAATCGCCGAAGGCGCACACCGCCGGCGAGATCACCAGGGTGACTTTATCGCGCCCGGCTTTGGCCAGCTCGCCCAGCGCCGTGCCCAGCACAGCCGCCGGGTTGCCTGCCCCGGGATGCTCCGGGCCGCAGCGGCGCGCCATAGCCAGCGCCCGCTCCAGCAGCTTGCCCACGTCCAGCCCGGTCAGCGCGGCGGGGGCCAACCCGTAGAACGACAGCGCCGCATAGCGCCCGCCCAGGTTGGGGTTATTCAGGAACAGCTCGCGGAAGCGGTGGTGGTGAGCCACTTCGCACAGCTTGCTGTGCGGGTCGGTGACCGCCACGAAATGCTGCCCGGCCTGCTCCTCGCCCAGCGTGGCCGAGATCCAGTTGTAGAAATAGCGAAAGAAGGCGAACGTCTCGGTGGTGCTGCCCGACTTGGTGGAGACGATGAACAGCGTGCGGGCCGGGTCCAGCCGGCGGGTGTAGTCGAGCACCGCCGCCGGGTCGGTGCTGTCCAGCACCGCCAGGTCCAGGAAACCGGCCTTGACGCCAAAAGTCTTGCGCATCACCTCCGGGGCCAGGCTGGAGCCGCCCATGCCGAGCAGCAGGGCGTGGGTATAGCCCTCCTGGGCGGCCTGGCGGGCCAGCGCCTCCATGCGCGCCACCTCAGGCAGCGCCGCTTCGGCGGCGTGCAGCCAGCCCAGCCGGTTGGTGATCTCGCCCGGGTCGGGCTTCCAGACGGTGTAATCCTGGCCCCAGATGCGCTCGATGATGCGCTGCTCTTCAACCTGGCGCAGGGCCTGGTCGACCGCTGCGGCGTAGCTGCCCAGGCGCGGCAGCAGGTGATAGACCTCGCTGCCGGCTGCGGCGGCCGGCTGCCCGGCGGCGCTGCGGATCAGTTCGTCGCGCCGGGCGGCGATGCTGTCGAGCAGCGCCGTATAAGACTTGACGAAGGAGGTCACGCCGTCTTCCTGCAGCCGGCGGGTGACCGCCTCGAGCGAGATGCCCAGCTCGGTCAGGCGCATCACCTGGCGGCGAGCCTCGCCCAGCCCCTGGTCTACGCTGCGCTCGACGCGGCCGTGGTCCAGCACGGCTTTCAGGGTTTCCATGGGCAGGGTGTTGACCGTGTGCGGGCCGACCAGCGCATCCGCATACAGCGTGTCGGGGTAGGCCGGGTTCTTGACCCCGGTGGAGGCCCACAGCGGGCGCTGCGGGCGCGCTCCCTGGGCAGCCAGCTTCTGCCAGCGCTCGCCCGAGCATACTTCAAGGAAGCGCCCATAGGCCAGGCGGGCGTTGGCGATGGCGATCTTGCCCAGCAGGCCGGCGGCCGCCTGGGCGCGCGGCGACCCGGGGGCCTCGTCGATAATGGCCTGCAGCTTCGGGTCGACCAGGGTATCCACCCGGCTGACAAAGAAGGATGCCACCGAGGCCAGGCGCGAGATGTCGCCGCCGCAGGCCGCGTACTGCTCCAGCCCCGCCATGAATGCCGCCAGCACCGCATCGTATTGGGCCAGCGAGAAGATCAGCGTGACGTTGACGTTGATGCCGCGCCCCAGCACTGCCTCAATGGCGGGGATGCCGGCTGGGGTGGCGGGGATCTTGATCATCAGGTTCGGCCGGTCAACGGCAGCGAACAGGCGCGTGGCCTCTTCGACCGTTTCATCGGTGTGGTGCGCCAGCGCCGGGCTGACCTCCAGGCTGACATAGCCGTCGGCCCCGCCGGTGGCGTCGTAGACCGGGCGCAGCACGTCAGCCGCCTGGGTGATATCGCGCACCGCCAGGGCCAGAAAAATCTCCTGCGGCGAGCGGCCGGAGAGCGCTCCATCGCGCAGGATGTCATCATAATCGGCGCTGCCGGTGATGGCTTTTTCGAAGATGGTGGGGTTGGAGGTCAGGCCGCGCAGCCCGCGCGTCACCCAGGCGGCCAACTCGCCGCCGGTCAGGTACGCGCGGCGGATATCGTCCAGCCAGATGCCCTGGCCCTGGTTTGCGAGATCGTGCAGGATGGTCATATGGGTTTCCTCATACGGTTTTTAGATACTCGCGGATGCTCAACGCCGCCGCCGCGCCTTCCCCCACGGCCGAGGCGATCTGGTTGGTGCTGCCATAGCGCACATCGCCGGCGGCGAAAACCCCCGGCATGCTGGTCTCAAAGGCATACAGCGGGCGGCCGTTGAACAGGCCATATTCCACATCCGGGCCCGGGCTGCAGCTGTGCAGCAGGTCATGCCCGGTGACGATCTCGCCATACGGGTTCAGTTTTAAGGTGTCGCGCAGGAAGGCGGTGTTGGGCTCCAGGCCGATGAACAGGAATACCGCCGATGGCGAGACGGACTCGATCTGCCCGCTGGACAGGTCGCGCAGGCGGACGGCCGCCAGGCGCGCCCCGCTTCCTTCGAAGGCTTCCACCACCGTGTTGAAGCGCACGCGGATATTCTGGCCCGGGGCCAGGATCTTATCGATGGCGACCTTCGATGCAGTCAGGCGAGCGCCGCGCACCACCACGGTCACCTGTCGGGCGTAGCGCGCCAGGTGCAGCCCCTCTTCGACGGCCGAGTTGCCCCCGCCGATTACCAGGATCTCCTCGGCCCCCTTGTAGAACGGGCCGTCGCAGGTGGCGCAGAAGTGGATCCCGGCGCCGATGTACTGCTCCTCGCCGGGCACGTTCAGCCGGCGGTAGGTGGCTCCGGTGGCGATCAACACCGCCCCGGCGTGGTAGTGCCGCCCTTCGCTGTCGATCACGCAGCGGCAGTGCTGGTCCGACCCGATCCGCATCACATCCACCGCTTGCAGCGTCTCGACCCCGAAGCGCTGCGACTGGCGCACCAGCCGCTCGGCGAACTCCGGCCCGGGCAGCCCATCGGGGAAGCCGGGGAAGTTCTCGATCTCGTCGGTCAGGTGGGTCTGCCCGCCCAGGCCGGAACGCTCGATGATCAGCGTCTCGATGCCCTCGCGGGCGGCGTAGATGGCGGCGGTCAGTCCAGCCGGGCCGCCGCCCACGATCACCAGGTCGTAATAAGGCAGCTTAGGGTCGGTCTTCAGACCCAGCTTGCGCGCCAGGGCGGCATTGGTTGGCTCAACCAGGTGGGACCCGTCGGGGAAGACGATGGTTGGGATGATGCGCTTGCCCTGGTTCAGGCGCAGCACCTCGGCTTCGCCATCCGGGTCCTGTTCAATATCGACGTAGCGATAGTCGATGAACTGCTCGTTCAGGAATTTCTTCGATCGTTTGCAGTCCGGGCACCAATACGCGCCGTAGACCGTAATCCCCAGAGGTGGCATGCACAGCTCCTTTGCCCCGCGCGCGTGCGGATGAGATGTGCTAATTATAGGCGGTTTTTGGGCGATTTCGGCCGGTTTTTAAAAGCCTCTTAAGCGATTCAAATTCACTTGCGGATCACCGGCAGGACCAGGTAGTGATCGGCCTCCCAGAACGGCGCCGGCGGGACGAGCGGGACGCTCTGGCGGAAGTTAGCCACCACCACGGCGGTGTCGTTCAGCGTGCGGTGGTCGTCGGCGTCACAGGCCGGGTTGTTCTTGTTATCGGCGGTGCAGCTGGCGTCTGTGCCGACTGCCACCCCGGTGGGAGCGCCGTTGTAGCTCACCGCCGGGTTCGACCAGTACGGGATGCGCGTGCAGCTGATCCCGCGCACCCGGCATAGATCGTTGTAGGACATAATCGTGCGCCAGCCGCCGGCCGGGTTGACGTAGCCGTGGGCGTAGCGCTGCGGGGTTCTGGCATCGTCGATATACCAGTCGTGGCGGGCGCCCATGTTATGGCCCAGTTCATGGGCAAAGCTGTAGTATCCGGTGGCGCAGCTGGAGGCGACCACCGAGAAACCGTTGGCGGCGAAGGCGCTCGAAACGCTGCTCATGTGGTAAGCCAGGCCGCAGTAATCGTCGGCCTTGATGATCAGGCTGACCAGGTCGGCGTGGTAGGCGTCGCGCAGGGTGTGCAGTTCGTCCATGTGCTTGTCGCCGGCGGCCTGCAGGCGCAGCAGGTCGGTCTGCAAGCTGCCCGACTGGAGGTATTCGGTTCTCACCATCTTAACCAGCTTGATGCGCTGGTGGACGCCGCTGTTGGTGTAGGAGGCATTGGTCTCGAGCACCGCCAGGTTGATCAGGCTCTGGATGGCGGCAGCGCCGCCGGCGGCGCGCTCGGCTGCCGGGGTCCAGGCCACCAGCACATCGATCTGCGACCCGTCATCGGGAGCGGCCGAGGCGTCCGGCGAACCGGCGGCAGCGGCATCCAGCCCGGCCTGCGGTCCGGCGTCAATCTCGATCGGCGGCAGTTCTTCCGGGTAAGCCGATTGGTCGATCTGCTGGATGGTGTGCAGACCGTTCCCCGCCGGGCGCACCTGGTAATAGCCGTCCGCCAGCTGCACATCCAGCGAAAGCTGCCCATCCTGTACGACGGCAAACACCTGTCCGCCCGGTTGGCCGGGCAGGTGCGCGGTCCACATCTCGGTCGCGTCGCGCCGGCTGAGGCTGTCGATTTGGGCGGTCAGGCGCAGGTCGGGAAACAGGTTCAGATCGATGGCGGCGGGCGGCTGGACCCGGTCAAGGGCGGCCCGGTCGAGCATCACAAAGCGCTCGCGTTGGGCGCCAGGGGCAGCGGCGGGGCGGGCAGACGGCTCAGCGGTGTTTCCAGGGGCGGGTTCGATAAACAGCGCAGGCAGCGCCTGCGGCAGGCGGGCGGCGGCGGCAGGAGCGGCGGCGGGCGCTGCCGCGTTCAACAGCAGCACAGCCAGCAGCAGGCCGCGCACAGTATGCAGGATATTCATTTGTCTCTCCGGTAAATTTTTTTGCGGTTTGCACCAGTATCTCCGGCTACTTTACCGGCATTTGCCGAAATAGGCAAGCTTTGCTTCACCCGGCTTGCGGTTTTGTAACCTGTTCGATTAAGTGTGTGTTAGAATCATCTTTCATGGCCCGTTCTAAGAACGGGATGGATTGCATTGCGCCAGTGCGCATGGTATGATTAGACTGAAATTGTCAGGTTTCGAAAAATATTGTGAATAACGGCCAAAAGCGCCGAAAATTTGGAGGCAAGCATGGAACAACAGGTTGGAACATTTGCGGTGAAAAAGGGGCTGGCGCAGATGCTTAAAGGCGGCGTGATCATGGACGTGGTCAACGCCGATCAGGCGCGCATCGCTGAAGAGGCGGGTGCGGTGGCGGTGATGGCGCTGGAGCGCGTGCCGGCCGACATCCGCGCCGACGGCGGCGTGGCGCGCATGAGCGACCCGGAAATGATCCTCAAGATCATCGACGCAGTCTCGATCCCGGTGATGGCCAAGTGCCGCATCGGCCATTTTGTCGAAGCGCAGATCCTGGAAGCGATCGGCGTGGATTATATTGACGAGTCGGAAGTGCTGACCCCGGCCGACGAGGCGCACCACATTAACAAGCACAATTTTAAAGTGCCGTTTGTGTGCGGC
>JBJSYW010000627.1:0-3724 GCA_046089985.1 Chloroflexota bacterium | reverse complement strand
ACCAACCAGGCGCTCACGCCGCTGGAGGCGGTGACCCAGACCGCGCTGCAGATTACCCGCGCCGATGACCTGTCACGGCGCATCCCGTATAATGGGCCGCCCGACGATCACTTCGCCGCCGGCAGGGGTGTACTTGATTGCATTGCCGATCAGGTTGACCAGCACCTGCTTCAGGCGGTCCTGGTCGCCGCACACCAGCACCTGGTCGAAATCGCCCAGCTTCAGCGCCAGGCGGTCTTTAGCCAGCACGCGCATCTGGTTCAGCGCTTCCAGCACCAGCGAATCCAGCTCCACCACATCGTTAGCCAGCGGCAGCTTGCCCGATTCGGCCTGCGCCAGCAGCAGCAGATCGCCCACCAGGCGCGTCAGCCGGTCGGTCTCGCTCTCGATGCTGTCCATCGACTCCAGATCGGCGCAGTTCATGCGGCGCATCAGATCCACATTGCCTTTGATCACCGTCAGCGGTGTGCGCAGTTCGTGACCCACATCGGTCAGGAAGCGGCGCTGGGTGTTAAACAGGTTCTCCAGCCGCCCCAGGGTCTGGTTGAAAGCGGTGATCAGCTGGCCCACCTCGTCGTCGGGCGGCCCATTATACGGGATGCGCCGTGACAGGTCATCGGCGCGGGTAATCTGCAGCGCGGTCTGGGTCACCGCCTCCAGCGGCGTGAGCGCCTGGTTGGTGCTGTACCACCCGGCGAGGCCGGCGATGATCATCGAGACCGCCGCGCCGATGAACAGCACCCACAGCAGGGCGCTCTGGGCAGTTTTGATCGTTGCCAGGTTGGTGCCCACCTGCATCACGCCCACCACCCGGCGCGTATTGCGATAGACCATCGGCACGGTCAGCACGCGCATCGGGATGTCGCCCACCTGCACGTCGCGGTATAGGGTGCGGTTGACGCGCAGCCCCAACTCATCCAACGGGGCCTCGAAGCCGGCGATGTTCTGCGACGATGATTCGATCTGCCCGTTCTGGCCCCAGATCTGGATATAGACGTCGTTAAACAGGTCAAGCTCGGGGATGCTGGTCACGCCCATCGCGCCGGCTTTGATCCGGCTGAGGACGGTATTGGCAGTCCACTCGAGCTTGCCATCTACCTGGTTGGTCAGGCTGGCGCTGACCGCAATGTACACCGCCATACCGAACAGGAACAGGATGCCGCCAACGATCGATGTATAGAGCAGCGCCAGGCGAGCACGCAGAGACATGCGTTCCCCGGGCTTTCTTACGAGGCTTCGCGGAGCACGTAACCCATGCCTCGTACGGTATGGATCAGGCGGGTTTCATCCTCCGCTTCCAGTTTCTGGCGCAGGTAGCGGATGTAGACTTCGATGATATTGCTCTCGCCGCCGAAATCGTAACCCCACACCCGGTCAAAAATCATATCCCGGGTCAGCACCTGGCGGGGGTGGCGCAGGAACAGTTCTAGCAGCTCGTATTCTTTGGCGGTCAGGGCGATCACACGGTCGCCGCGCGACGCCTGGCGGGTGCCGGTGTCCAGGGCCAGGTCGGCAAAGCGCAGCACCTGCGGCCGGCTGGGCTGAGCGCGGCGCAGCAGGGCGCGCAGGCGCGCCAGCAGCTCATCCAGGTTGAAGGGCTTGACCATGTAATCGTCGGCGCCCATATCCAAACCCTGGATGCGGTCGTTTACGGTGTCCTTGGCGGTCAAGATCATAATCGGCACCGGACCTCCGGCGCGCAGCCGGCGGCAGACCTCCAGCCCGTCAATCCCGGGCAGCATCAGGTCCAGCACCACCAGGTCAGGGGGGTTGTCTCGCGCCAGTCCCAGGCCGGTCTGGCCATCGGCGGCGGTATCAACCTGGTACCCTTCGTAGGCTAACCCGCGGCGTAAAAACTTGAGAATAGCCTCGTCGTCCTCTATGATTAAGATCCTCGCGCTCATAGGCCCTCCAGAATTGTTTTTAATATACCACAGGCTTAGAAAGTTAAGAGAGGAAACTTAAAAGAAGCGGGGGGCGTCCAGGTTGTGCCTGAACGCCCCCTGCTGGGGACCGGGTTGGTCTGGGGGGCGGGCTTTCCCCGGTTGAGGAGAGCCGCCCGGGCAGAGCCGGCCCGGCGAACCGCCCCACGTGGGGGCAGCGACTACTTAACTTCGACGACCGCGCCGGAGGCTTCCAGCTTGGCCTTGGCGTCAGCGGCGGCTTCTTTGGTCACAGCTTCGAGGACCTTGCTGCCGGCGGTCTCAGCCACGTCTTTGGCTTCCTTCAGGCCCAGGTTGGTGAGCTGGCGGATGGTCTTGATGACCTCGATCTTCTTCGGGCCGGCGTCCTTGATGATGACGTCGAACTCGGTCTTCTCTTCGACCGGCTCGGCCGGGGCGGCGGCGGCGGGCATAGCGGCCATCGCTACGGGAGCGGCGGCGGAAACGCCCCAGGTCTCTTCCAGCTTCTTAACCAGTTGAGCAGCTTCGAGAACGGACAGGGTGCCCAGTTCTGCGACGAGTTTATCCAGATCAGCCATTTTCGTACTCCTTCTATCGATTACGGTCCGTTGAGGACCAGGTGTGTTCAGCGCCTATGCCGGCTGCGGGCTGTGCCGCCCGGCCAGGCAGGGGGTGGATCCCGGCGCTTGCGCCGGGGCAGGGGTTATGCCGCTGCAGCTTCGGCTGCGGGGGCGTTGTCCTTGTCGGCATACGCCTGCAGGACGGCCGCAATCATCCGGCCAGGTTCGGCCAGGGTGCGGACCAGCTTGCTGGCCGGGGCCGAGATGGTGCCCAGCAGTTGGGCGCGCATCACCGGCAGCGGCGGCAGCTCAGCCAGGGACTGGACGTCGCTGGTCTGCAGAGACCGCTTATCCAGGTAGCCGCCCTTCACTTTCACGAACTCGGACGTGCGGGCATAATCGGTGATGACTTTCGCCATCTCCGGCGCGCTGCGGAATGCAAACACGACTGCGGTGCTGCCTTCCAACTGTTCTTGGGTCAGCGGCAGGCCGGCTTTCTCAAACGCCACGCGCCCGAGGGTGTTCTTCAGCACGTGGAATTCTCCACCTGCATCACGCACCTTGCCACGCAGGTCGTCGAGCTGCTTCATCGACAGGCCGGTGTACTGGGTCAGGAACATCGCCTGGCTCTTGTTAGCCCACTCGATGTACCGCTCAACCAGCTCTTCTTTACGCTCTTTGGTGATCGCCAATGGTTTTTCACCTCCTTTCAAACAAAAAAGTCTTTGCTCGCTCAGCAGGCAAAGACCTTGTTCCGGGGAGGGGGGCCGCTCCGGCGCACGCGCCGGCGGGTTTCGCTCTTTGGGGGGTCTCCACCTCGGCAGGAGATTAAGCCTTACGGCGCCTGCTGTCTCTGGCGAAGCGAGATGCACTTGTCTTCAGTACTGCGCTGCCCGGAGGACCAGCCAACCAGGCAGCGCAGGATTATACCACGAGTTATTCCTTGATGTCCATCGACTGGGCCAGGTTGGCGTCAACCTTGATGCCCGGGCCCATGGTGGAGGTCAGCGTCACGCGCTTGATGTAGACGCCCTTGGCGGCTGCCGGGCGGGCCTTCTTGACCGCGTCCATCAGGGCCGACATGTTCTCGTAGAGCTTCGTCTGGTCAAACGAGACCTTGCCGATCGGGATGTGCAGGTTGGAGGTCTTATCCACGCGGAACTCAACGCGGCCGGCCTTCGACTCATTCACCACGCGGGCGATGTCCTCGGCGGGGACCACGGTGCCGGCCTTGGGGTTCGGCATCAGGCCGCGCGGGCC
>JBJSYW010000626.1:0-10108 GCA_046089985.1 Chloroflexota bacterium | reverse complement strand
TCCTGATCGAGCGGGAAGCGGACGAGCCGGGTTAGGCGCTGCGGAAGGCAGAGAATAGGATGCGCTTGAAGCCGTAAAACACCGGGCGCTCGGGGAAAATCTCGGCCAACCGGCGGCGGTAGATATCGAGGAAGGTTTCGCTGAGCGCCGGGCCGAGGCGTTCGAAGTACGGTACCAGGGCCGTGCCCGAGGTCCAGTCGGCCAGCGCGGCGGCGTCGGGCAGCACATGCGGGTAGACCTTCTCGAAGACCACCATGCGCTGCGCGCCCTGGTTGTACAGCAGCCGGGCATAGGCGTCGATGGACAGGGCCTGCGGGTCGCGCTGCCAGCTGCCCAGCACCGCCCGGAACGGCGCCTGGCAGGCGATCTCGCGGATCAGGGTGTGGGTGGGGTGGTCATAGTTGGATGGCAGCTGCACCGCCAGCTGCCCGGCAGGGCGCAGCAGGCTGAACAGGCGCGGCAGCAGCCAGGCGTGATCTTCAACCCATTGGATGGCGGCGTTCGAGAACACCAGGTCCCAGGCCCCCGTAACGGCGCGTAGATCGCCCGGTTCAAAGCGCAGCCCGGGACGGGCGAAGGCGGCGCTCTTCTCCAGCATCTCGGGCGAGCTGTCGATGCCGAGCGCCTGGCTGCCGGGCAGGGCGTCCGCCAGGCGGCGGGTCAGTTCGCCGGTGCCGCAGCCCAGGTCGATCACCTTCAGCCCGGGGCGGCGCTCTACCAGGCCAAGCAGATCGTCGAACGGGGCGGCGCGCTCGCGCTTGAACTGGTTGTAGCGATCAGGGTCCCAGGGCATGTAAACCTCTCAGGATAGGCGGCGGATCAAATCTTCCAGCGGCAGGTCGGCCAGCGATTCCAGGCGCAGATCGGCTGCTTCCAACGGCATGGCGCGGGTCAGCTGGCTGGGCACCACCACGCAGTGCAGCCCGGCGCGCTTAGCGGCCTGCAGCCCGTGCAGCGAGTCTTCGAAGGCCACCGCCTGCTCCGGCGCTACGCCCAGCCAGGCTGTCGCAGTGGCGTACAACTCAGGGTCAGGCTTGGTGCGGCGCACGTCGTCGCAGGCGACGATCACATCGAACAGGTCGCGCAGCCCCAGGCGCAGGCTGTGCCCGGTGACCCAATCGCAAGACGAGCTGCTAGCGATAGCGGTCTTTAACCCCAGGCGGCGGGCGTCTTCCAGGTACTGCCTGACGCCGGGCAGCACCGGCTGGGCGGCGATCAGTTCGGTCTCGCGCTGCAGCCGCCAGTCCAGGTCTGCCTGCGGATGCAGCTCACGCCCGGTGCGGGCGCACAGGTCGGCAGCCGGGTCAAAGTTAACATCGGCGGTGCCCACGTTGCGCAGCCAGCTGGTCAGATCCAGCTCGTAGTGATAGCGCCGGTACAGCTCCTGCCAGGAGTGGTAGATGGGCAGCTCGGTGTCGATAACCAGGCCGTCGAAGTCAAACACCAGAGCGCGGATCATGCCAGGTCTCCCGGCAGGCGGCGCTCGACCTCGTCGATCAGGCGCGCCAGGGTTTCATCCGTCAGGGCGGCGCGGGCCGAGGCGAAGAACTCGGGCAGCTGGGCCAGGCCGGCGCGTTCGTAGACCGCCGCCTGCAGGCCCATCTCCAGCCGGTCCAGCTGGCGGACGAAGAGCGCTTCGGGGGTATCGCCGCGCTCGAATTCCTCCCACAGGGCGATGTACTCATCGCCGCCGGGCAGCTTGCTGCACACACGCTGCACCGAGTCGGCCTCCCGGCGGCGCTTCTCTTCCAGCGGGATGCCGTCGCGGGGGGTGATATCGCCGGCGTAAATCTCGCCCAATTCATGCAGCAGCGCCATGCGCACGGCTTTATCGGCGTCCAGGGTGGGGAAGCTGGCCCTCGCCAGCCACAGCGCCAGCACAGTTACGCCAAAGGAATGGTCGGCCACGCTTTCACAGCGCTCGGGCGGCACGCCGCGGCGCAGCCAGCCCTGGCGGTACAGGTGCTTGAGGTAGCACAGTTCAAAATAGGCCTGCACCAGCGGGGTGGCGCCGGCCTGATCCAGCCACTCGATCGGGTTGGGGGCTTTTTGTTCCAACGTTGTCTGTCTCCCGGCGGCCCGGCGAAAGCGCCGGCCGTGCGTGATTGATTTACCAGGGCAGGCCCTGCAGGTCTATTGTACCAGCCGGCCAGGCCGGTATGCGCAGCGGCAGCACCATCACCTGGCCGTCAAATCGCCGCCGGCCGTCAGGCTGGTCAAAGAACAGCGGGCCGGGCACGGCCTGCCAGCCCAGGCGGGCGTAAAACGGCAGCAGCAGCGGATCACAGATCAGCAAGCCGGCGTCGACGTCCAGCGGATCACACAGGAAGGCTTGCGCCAGGCGCAGCGCTTCAGAAGCGATGCCCTGCCGGCGCCAATCGGGCAGCGTGACCACTCCACCGATGCCGCCCAGGCGCAGCGGCTGCCCGCCGGCCTGCACATCGCGCAGGGTGATATCCACATGGCCGACCAGCTGCGCCCCGTCCCAGGCGCGCAGGTGGTAATCGGCGTCAGCCCACTGATATTCGTCGGTGAGCACCTGGAACGCCTGGCGCAGCCAGATCCAGATAGACTGCTGCTCGGCGGCGCTCAGGCGGGCGGTAGGCAGGATTTCATAGTCGATCATCGGGCCATCTCCAGGGGAAAGCGGGCGCGTCACGAACCGTACTGCATCGCCATCAGGGCAACCTGCAGCGTGAACCAGATATTGAGCATCAGCAGCACGCCCATCAGCAGGTTAACCGCCAGGGCAAAGCGCGCCAGGTTCAGGCGTGCGGCGGGTTCAGCAGCGGCGGCTGAGGGCCGGGCCGGGGGTTGCTCGCCGGGCAGCGGGCGGCCGAGGGCCTGCAGGGCCAGCAGCAGGCAGAACAACAGCGGCAGGTACAGGCCGTGCAGGAAGCGCGTCCCGGCAGAGATATAGGTATACCAGACGAACGAAGCAAACTGCAGCCCGAAATACAGCCCGGCGAACAGCGCCAGCACCCAGCGGCGGCGCAGCAGGCCCCAGGCGCGGCGCGGCGCGGCCGCAGCCGCCAGGGCCAGCGCAGCCAGGTAGACCAGCGGAAAGTTGGTCAGGCTGTAGGCGGAGAAAAAATTTTCCAACTGGGCTTCCAGCCCAACCCGGAGGCGCTGCACGATTTGGGCCGAGGTATGCCCGCGCAGGTAGTTCAGCGGGCCGGGCAGTTGATCGGCCGGCAGGCTCGTTCGGCCCTGGCTGAGGCCATAAGCTTCATCGAAGGCGACTGCATCCTGGAAGTTATCGAACCAGATATAGTAGGCCGTGTTGACGTTGAAAAAGTAGCTGCCGAAGCGCTGCAGGGTGATGCGGCCGTACGGGTAGACGGCCGCGACAAAGACAAGCAGGAACAGCGCCAGGCAGGCCAGTTCGCGACGCCATTGGATGCGTTGGGCTGCGCCGGGCTGAGCTTGGCCGGGGGCCAGGGCAGGCTGGGCGGGCCGCCGGCGGCCCGCCCACCAGCCGGCCGCCAGGCGCAGCAGGCACACGGCGCTGAAGATCACCACGCTTAGCAGAACGGTGGCTTTGCTCAGGTAGGTCAGCCCGGCCAGCGCGCCGCCCAGCGCAGCCAGCAGCAGGCTGGGGCGGCGGAGCAGCTGCAGCATCAGCGCAAAGCAGGCCAGCGCCAGGCCATAATACAGCACCTCGGCCTTGACATAAGCAGCCTTGAAGATGATCAGCCCGAAGGCGGCGATCAGCGCCGCAAGCGCGGCGGCCGAGAGCGGCAGGCGGCTGCGGAAGATCCCGAAAACACCGACCAGCACAACCAGGCTGAGCAGGATATTGCGCTGCTTGCTCTCGGCAAAAAACTGCTCCAGGCTCAACCCGGGGCGGTAGAACAGCCCCTGGAAATAGGGATAAAGCGGGGTGCGGTTGAAATCACCCGGGTCGGTGAAACCGGACTCCCAGGCCAGGCGGGCGGCTTTCAGGTAGCGCCCCTGGCTGCGCTGCTCCAGGTCGGTGTTGATGCGGTGCGCGTGCTGGGAAGCAGCCAGGGAATAGGCCAGGCCGAGGGCCAGCACCGCCAGCACAGCAGCGACCCCGGCCCAGCGGCACAGGCGCGGCCGGCGCAGCAGACCGTCATACAGGCGCAGCGCCAGGCGGGTGAGCAGCAGCGCCAGCGGCAGCAGCGGCGGCAGCAGCACAGCCAGCGCCGGGGAAACGCCGCCCAGTTCGCTGGGGTACGTGCGCCAGTGCAGCGCCAGCACCACCAACGCCAGCAGGCCGACCCAGCGCCACAGCCGAGCTTCCCCGGCCGGCGCGGCGCCGATCCAGGCCAACCAGGCCAGGCTGAGCAGCCAGGTGGCAGCCCAGGCCAGCAGAAAACCGGTGCTGGACAGCGGCTCCTGCAAGCGGGCGGGCAGCCCGGCGAGCAGCGTGGGGGTCAGCAGGCTGCCGGCCAGCGCATACAGGTTCGCCAGCAGCAGGGCACGCGGCCAGGGCTGCCGCAGCCCGCCGGCCGCCGGCCAGGCCAGCGCCGCCAGCGCCAACAGGGCCACATACATGCCGGGCGGGGCCAGGCGCAGCAGCAGCCCGGCGGTCACATCCGAGAAGTAGAACGCCGCCCCCATAGACAGCATCAGGACCAGGTTGAGCGCCATGCCGGCAGCCAGCGGCAGCGCCAGACGCACACGCCGGTCTTCCAGGCGCGCGGCCAGCCGGCGTTCGAGCTGCGCCGCCGGTTCCGGGCGGCGGCGCAAGACGATCCAGACGCCGGCCGGCAGGACGGCCGCCAGCAGCAGCCCGCCCAGCAGCGCCAGGCGGCGGGCGGAGAACCCAAGCAGCGCCCCCGGTGAATCGGAGGGGATCAGCAGCAGCAGGACCAGGCAGGCCAGGGCGGCCCCGGCGGCAAAACGCAGCATACGGTTGAGCATCGATCGGCAGCCTGGTCTCAGAGGATGCGCGCCAGCACTTCGGCCAACACCTGGGCCAGCACAATCTTGAAGATCAGCGCGGCCGGATAAACGCTGGCATAGTACAGCGTGGGCAGGTCGGTCTCGGTCTGGGCGTTGGCAGCTCCCAGGCCGGGCGGGTTGGTCATTGCGGCGCTCAACGCGCCCATCGTGGCCAGCAGGTTCATGCGGTAGAAGACGTGCGTCACCAGCAGCCCGGCCAGCACTGCGGCGGTGGTGATCAGCGCGCCGCCGAACAACAGGCGCACGCCCTGCTGCGCCAGGATCTCGACAAAATGCGACCCGGCGTTGATCCCCGCCCCGGCCAGGAACAACATCAGCCCCAGTTCGCGCGAGAGGTTCTTGGCCGCCGGCGGAACGTACAGCTTGAGCGGTCCCAGCCCGCCAAAGTGCCCCACCAGCAGGCTGACCAGGAACGCGCCTCCGGCGCTGCCCAGGCGCACCTCCAGCCCGGAGGCCAGCGTGATCGGCAGCGCCCCCAGCAAAATGCCCAGCAGCAGGCCGATCAGGAAGGGCAGCATGTTGGTCTCTTCGGCCTTGTGCGGGCGGCCGTGCACCAGGCGCACAAACTCCTCCGCCGCCGCCTTGTCGCCCACCACGCGCAGGTTATCGCCCATCTCGAGCGTCATCGCCCCGGTTGGGATCAGTTCTACCCCCTGGCGGCGGATGCGGGTGATCACAACCGTATAGCGCTCCCAGGCTTTCATATCCGCCAGTTTTATGCCGGTCAGCGCCGGCTCGGTCACCTCGACATCCACGCTGAGCACGTTGCCGTTGACATCCATGCGTTCGTGGGTCTCCTCGCCCAGCAGGAACTGCATTTTGTCCAGCTCATCGGGCGGGCCAACCACCATCACCACGTCATTCAGGTAGACGCACGCTTCGGGCGAGGCGGCGAAGACCTGCTCACCGTGTTTGATGCGCGAGATGTTGGCCAGGGTCATGCGGTGCGGGTTCAGCTCGCGCACCTGCTTGCCGTCGCAGTTGGGGTTGGTGATGCGGAACTGGCGTGCTTGCAGGGCAGGCGATTCGCTCTCGCGCTCGCTGCGCCAGCGGGCTTCCTCGTACGGCAGGTCACGCCGGGCCAGGCGCGGCAGGAACTGCACCAGCAGCACCACGCCGATCATGCTGAAGGGATACGCCAGGCCGTAGCCGACCGAGACCTGGCCGCTGGAGCCGGGAGCCAGGCGCTCGATGATGTCGATGGCTGCCGCCAGGGCCGGGGTGCAGGTCAGCGCGCCGGTGAACATGCCGGCTGCCAGCGTGGGCGGCAGGCGCAGGAAATAGCCGACCCCCACCGTAGCCAGCATGCCGGCCGCGGCCACCGCCAGGGCGATCACCAGGAACTGCACCCCGTGGCGGCGAAAGGTGCGGAAGAAGCGCGGCCCGGCCTGCAGGCCCACCGCATACACGAACAGCAGCAGCCCCAGGTCCATCACGCCTTTCGGAATAGACAGGCCAAAATGACCGAAGATCATGGCGGTGAACAGCACCGCCGCCGCGCCCAGCGAGATGCGCCGCACGGAAAGCTGCCCCAGCCAGGTTCCGATAGCCAGGATAGCAAAAAGGACTACCATTTCTTGAGCAAAAATCGCATTCATGGATTATGGATTGCTTTCTATAATGGCTATGCTGGGACAGTGCAATCAGGCCCAGGAGCGTCAGATCGATTATAGCACTGCGGCGCTTCTGGTATTATACTCAGGGGATAAAATGAGCATTCAAAACGCAATCCAAACAACGGCACAGCGGAGAAAATCAAACGCAATGGCAAATACCAGTTCCCCCTCGCATCACGAAAATGGCTCCAGGATCATCTGCCGGCTGGCTTCCGGCACCGTAGAACTCTACCGGCTGCAATTTTTACCCGGTTACTGTGTGCTGCGCGCCGAGCCGGAGGTCGAGTCGCTGAACGAGCTGGAGCCTGAACAGCAGGCACAGTTCCTGAGCGATATGGCGCTGGTGGGCGATGCGCTGCTGGAGGCGACCGGGGCCTACCGGATCAACTATGCCATCCTGTGCAACACGGACCCGCACCTGCATGCCCATATCGTGCCGCGCTACGATTTCGAGCGCGACGACCTGCGCAAGGGCCTGCCGTGGTCCTACCCGGATGAAATGATCGACGCGATGGTGTTTGACGAGCAGCGCGACCGCTCCGTGATCGAGCGCATTTACGCTGCGCTGGAGAAGCGCCAGCCGTCATCTCCGCCGGTTCTGGCGGCGCAGACCACCGCATAACCGGCAGCTGCGCCCCTCGACAGAGCAGCTGCCGGCGCGCACAGATGAACCAAGCCGCGCCGCACGCCGGCGTTCAGCCGCGCAGGTCGCGCAGCTGCTGGAACAGCCGGCGTTCCTCGTCGCTCAGGGGCTTGGGCAGCTGCACCTGCAGGGTGACCAGTAGGTTGCCGCGCTCGTTGGGAGCGCGCAGGTTGGGCATGCCCAGCCCGCGCAGCCGGAAGACCTTACCATTGGCAGTCTCGGGCGGGATGGTCAGCTCCACCGGGCGTTCCAGGGTGGGCACGCTGACCGAGCCGCCCAGCATGGCGGTGTACAGGTCGACCGGCAGGTTGACCTTCAGATCATCGCCATCGCGAGTGAAGGTGGGGTGCGGCAGGACTTCGACCTTCAGGTACAGGTCGCCGGACGGGCCGCCGTGAGCGCTGCCGCCCTGACCGCTCAGGCGCACTTTCGAGCCGGTCTTCACCCCAGGCGGGATGCGGGCCTCGATGCGCCGGCCGTCTTCATACTGCAGGCTGCGCGTGGCGCCGTGAAAAGCTTCTTCCAGGGTGATCTCGACCGGCTGCTCGGCATCCGCGCCGCGCGCCGGACGTCCGCCGGTCGGGCCGCCGCGGGCGCGAGCTGCGCCGCCCAACCCGCCAAAGAGGGTCTCGAAGAAGTCGGAGAACCCACCCATGCCGCCGCCGAACCCCCCGCCGCGCCCGAACAGTTCTTCCAGCTCTTCCGGGGTTACGGTGCGGGTGCGCCCGCCGGCGCCGCGCGGCTGGGCCCACTTTGACCAGTCAAAATCCTGCGGGCGTCCGCCGGAACGGGTGTAGTCCTGCCACTGCTGGCCAAAGCGGTCATATTTTTCGCGCTTGTCCGGGTCAGACAGCACTTCGTACGCTTCGTTAACTTCTTTAAATTTCTCCTCGGCGCTCTTATTGCCGGGGTTCATATCCGGGTGGTGCTGGCGAGCCAGCTTACGGTAGGCTTTTTTGATCTCGTCCTGGGTAGCCGTGCGGGCTACGCCCAGGGTCTGGTAGTAATCCTTATAGTCCATACACACACTCCCATTGCTAGTTTTATACCCCGGCGGAATAAGAATCGCATCGGAAATTTATTAACGAAGCCTTAGAAAGTACACCGGGGCCGGGAACCGCGCCTCCAGCCGGTGCAGCGGCCCGATTTGCATATATTCCTCCTACATTGCGCTTGCGTGATTCTTACATCCTTTTTTTATCATTCGAACATCAAAGCAGTTGTAACGACGCAAGCCCGAGCTTGCAGCAGAATGAACGAGAGTGTGACTTAACAAGAAAACTGTTGAGGAGGTTTTGAGATGATGCTTCGACGTTATTCTACCCTACCGCCCATGTGGCGCGAGATGGATCGCCTGCAGCGCGAGGTCAACCGCCTGTTTTCGGATTATGCCCCCACCCGCCGCAGCGCGCCCACCTACCCGGCGCTGAATGTGTGGTCCAACCAGGACGGCCTGCTGGTCACCGCCGAGGTGCCCGGGGTCAGCCCGCAGGATATCGAGATCAGCGTGGTCGGCGATACGCTGACCTTGCAGGGTGAGCGCAAGTTCGACCAGGGCGGCGATGAGCAGCGCTACCACCGCCAGGAGCGCGGCTACGGGCGCTTCACCCGCACGCTGCAGCTGCCTTATGCGATCAACGCCGCACAGGTGGAAGCCGAATTCAAGAACGGCGTGCTGAACATCAGCCTGCCGCGCGCCGAAGAGATCAAGCCGCGCAAGATCGCGGTCAAGACGGCCTGATGGATGGCTGCGAACGAAAAACGATTAATGGAGGACCCGATGGCTGAGATGACTGCACCCCAGGTTAACACGTCGCAGAATGCGGCTCTAGAAGCCGAAAAACAGCAGAGCAACACCCCGGATGGCGCCGAGCGCACGCGTGACTGCGCTTGCTTCACCCCGCGGGCGGATATTTACGAACTGAACGACCAGATCATTATCGTAGCAGATGTACCGGGCGCCGGCGAAGACTCGATCGAGATTACGCTGGAGAAGAACGTATTGACGATCAACGCCTACGTGAACTTCGAAGCGCCGCAAGGCTACGGGCTGGCGCTGGCCGAGTACGAAGTGGGCGATTACCAGCGCAGCTTCACGCTCTCGGAAGAGCTCGACCGCGAGCGCATTGAAGCCACGGTCAAAGACGGTGTGCTGCGCGTCTTCCTGCCCAAAGCGGCAGTCGCCAAGGCGCGCAAGATCAGCGTCAAGAGCGCCCGCTAATATCGCCCACGAACATTGGTAGGAAACGGGGCAGGCTGTTCCTGAATTGAACAGCCTGCCCTGCTTTTTAACCCATCCCGGGGCAGCCCGCAGCGATGTAACCTTTGCCCGGCAGCGTCATCCAAGGCGATACAGTCTATGCGATTACAGGTGAAACGATGAATGAAAGCGAATTTCGGGAAAAGATCCTCAACAACCCGCTCCCGGTGGTGGTCGATTTCTGGGCGCCGTGGTGCGGGCCTTGCCGGATGGTCGACCCGATGGTGAAACGGTTGGGCAAAACCTACGCCGGGCAGGTGGATGTGCTGAAAGTGAACGCCGATGAGGCGCAGGATGTGCTGCGCAGCCTGCGCATCTACAGCATCCCCACGCTGGTGGGCTTCAGCGGCGGCAAGGAGATCCGGCGCACCACCGGGGCCGGTTCGCCGCAAGCGATCGAGGCGGTGTTCCAGGCGGCCCTGCAGGGCGAGCCGCCGGCGCAGCCCGCCGCGACGGGCGGGCCAAGGGTCTTTGAGCGGGCGCTGCGCCTGGCGGCGGGCACGCTGCTGGTTTACCTGGCCTACAGCGGCGGGTTTGCCGGCTGGAACCTGGCCCTGGCCGCGCTGGGCGGAGTGGTGGCGTTCAGCGCCGTGTATGACCGCTGCCCGATCTGGCGGGCGATCAGCGCACGCTTCAGCCGCTGACCGCAATTGTTAA
>JBJSYW010000625.1:0-2620 GCA_046089985.1 Chloroflexota bacterium | reverse complement strand
TTAGCCACTCGCCTGACAATAGCATTCCTGTTAGCCGGGCTGACCGGCGCAGTGCTGGTAGCGGTGATCGTCCACCAGACCACCCGCACGGCGTTTGATCGCTACCGGGTTGACCAGGGCCGGGAAGCGCTGGCCGAGTGGCTGCAGAGCTATTACCAGGCCAACGGCAGTTGGAACGGTATCGACCGCCTGGTGCGCAGCCGGGACGGCTACGATTTTGGCGCCCCACACGACAACCAGCCTCCGCCCAGCCCGGCCCCCGGCGCTTACCCGGGCGCAGCGCTCTACCCCCCACCGCTGCGCCTGCGTTTTACGCTAATTGACTCTGACCGGCGGATCGTGCTAGGCGGACAGCGCAGCCAGGTAGGCCAGCTTTACACCGACACCCCGCTGGACCAGGCCAGCGCCTTGACCAGCAATGGGCAGCCGGTCGGCTGGCTGGTGCTGGACGCGTCGGTCGATAACCCGCTGGCCGAGCCGGAGGCGCTCTTTTTGCAGCGGCTGAACCGGGCCACGCTGGTCAGCGCGCTGATCGCCGGTGGGCTGGCGCTGCTGTTGGGTGGGCTGATGGCGCTGACCCTGACCCGCTCGCTGCGCGAGCTGACCGAGGCCACCGAAGGCATCGCCCGCGGCGAGCTGGGCCGGCAGGTCAAGATCCGCTCGAAGGACGAGTTGGGCGCCCTGGCGTTGTCGTTCAACAAGATGAGCAGCGACCTGGAGCGGGCCACGCGCGCCCGGCGCCAGATGACCGCCGATATCGCTCATGACCTGCGTACCCCGTTGAGCGTCATCTCGGGCTATGCCGAGGCGCTGCACGACGGCAAGCTGCCGGGCAGCCAGGAAGTGTATGAGATCCTGGATCACGAGAGCCGCTACCTCAGCCGGTTGGTGGAAGATCTGCGCCTGCTGTCGCTGGCCGATGCCGGCGAGCTGCAGCTGGTGCGTCAGGCGGTTGCGCCGCAGGTGATCGTGGAGCGGGCGGCGGCACGGCATGCCCGCACCGCCGGCGAGAAATCGATCCGCCTGCCGGTCGAGATCGACCCCGGCTTGCCGGAAATCAACGTAGATGTAGAGCGCATGGCGCAGGTGCTCGATAACCTGATGGTCAACGCCTTCCGCTACACCCCGGCGGGCGGCAGCGTCACGCTGCGCGCTGCCGCCGGACGCGGCGGCGTGCAGATCAGCGTGCGCGATACCGGGGTGGGCATCGCCGCTCAGGATCTATCGCATATCTTTGACCGGTTCTACCGCGGCGACGCGGCGCGCACCCAGGCCGGTGAATCGGGCCTGGGTCTGGCGATCGCCCGTTCGATCGTTGAAGCCCATGGCGGAAAAATCGAAGTCAGCAGCACCCCCGGCGCCGGCGCCGAATTTCAGATCTGGCTCCCCGCCCGCTGACCGCCGGCCGGTCCAATCACCGGACGGCCGGCTGCACGCGTAAGGCGGCCGTCCGCCGGGCTAACGGATCAGCCCGCGCCAGGCGCTGCGCATGGCCCGCGGCATGTCCATCACCACCAGACGCGGGTCACCGTCCCAGTTAGCGTAATAATCGAAGTTGACCTCGTATGGCCCGGCGGCGATCTCGTACAGTCCACTCCGGTTGGACGGCGCGTTGTGGTTGTATGCTGTGACGAAAATAAAGCGGGATGCGTTTTGCGGGCTGCCGGTCAGGTTGGGGAACGCGCCGCGCCCGGCTGCCGCCAGCACCTGGCGCGCCTCGCGCGACAGGTAGAAGACCTGGTAGGGATGGCAATCAAGGTAGCCGGCCAGCTGCCCGGCGTATCCGCTGACATCCCCCGGCCGCTGGTGGATCGTGCGGGCAGCCTGGACCAACCAGACCTGGTTGAGCAGCAGCAAGCCCGCCAGCCCCGCCGCCAGCCCGGTCTGCAGGGCGCGCCGGCTGCCCGGGGCTGCCCGCCCCAGCCATTCCCAGGCGCCGGCAGCCCCCAGCGCAGCCAGGACCGATAGGAACGGGGCCAGGGACAGGTAGTTGCGCACGATCATCACCTGCTGGCGCGCCAGGAAAACCGCCAGCGCCAGCGGGAAGACCAGGAAGGCGGCTTTTTCCAGCCCCGCGCCTGGCCCACGCAGCACCCGGGCTGCTCCGCCGGCTGCCAGCCCAGACAGCGCCAGCGCTGCAGCCGGGTAGGGCGAGAACATCACCAACGCCAGGTATTCCAGCAGCAGGCGGGCGTGTTCTCCGGCCCCGGTCACCGTATTGCCGCCGTGCCCGCCGGCATAGTGCGCCATCTCGTAGCGCACGTCGGCCTGAAAGCGCTCCCAGCGCAGCACGGCCCCCGGGGTGGTGAGCAGGAAGGTGTTGGCGAAGATCAGCCCCAGCGCCAGGCCCAGCTGCAGCCCACTCCACCACCCGGGACGATACCTGCGCCAGGCGGCTGCCCAGCCGATCCCGACCGGCAGCAGCGCCAGCCCGCCGTAGTATTTGGCCCCCATCGCCAGCCCGGCTGCCGCTGCCGCCCCGCCCAAGAGCACCCAGGTCCGCCGGCGCTCGCGCCGGGCGGCGCGGTTTGTCTCGCCCGGCGCAGCGAAGACCGCCGCGCCCGTGCCCGCGGCTGCGGCGAGCCGGCTCTCCGGCTGCCGCAGCGCCAGCAGCGCCAGC
>JBJSYW010000624.1:0-5105 GCA_046089985.1 Chloroflexota bacterium | reverse complement strand
GGGTGGTCGGGTTCAAGACCTTGCTGCCGCCGGTGATCAGGAACAGGTTGGGCTGCAGGGTTGGATGCAGCAGGTCATCCAGCGGAGCGCTGCTGTCGAGCAGGTCGCTCAGACCGCATTCAGCATTGACCGAGAAGGTCTTACCCAGCTCAGGCGTGCGCAGGTCGGTTTCCACCAAGAAGAGCTGCTGGCCCTGCTCGGCAATGGCCTGCGAAAGATTGACCGCCACCTCGCTCTTGTGATCGCCAATGGTGGGACTGGTGATCAGGATCGAGCGCAGCGTCGTCTCGCGCTTGGCGAAGATCTTCATATTCGGGATCAGCACGCGGTAGGCTTCTTTGATCGCCTGCTGGTTCGGCGGGCTGTCGGCCTGCTCAAAGCTGCCCGGCGGCACCAGGCCGCGCGGCACCACCCCAAACACCGGCAAGTTGGTCATGTATTCGACCTGCTGGGCGGAATGGATGCGCGTATCCAGGTTTTCCATCACCAGGGCCAGGGCCACCCCACCCAACAGCCCCAGCACCATCCCCAGGGCGATCTCGGTCAGCCCGATGTTGTTGGATGGCTGGGCCGGCGCCACAGCGGGGGCCAGGATCATGATGCTGTTCGAGCGCAGGGCTTCATTAAGGCGCACGGTCTCGTAGCTGTCGAGCAGCTTGTTGTACGATTCCTCGTGGAAGCGGATCTGGCTCTGCAGCTCGTCGGTCTCGGCCGCCGGGCGGCCCTGGGCCAGCAGCTCGGCCAGCTGTTTGCGGCTGGCAGCCAGCTTGGCGTCCACGTCGGCCAGCTGGTCCTGGACGATCTGGGCAGTGCTTTTGCCGCGGCCGGTGTAGACCGTCTGGGGGTATTCTTCCAGCAGTCCAGCCATGGCATTGGCCAGGTCGGTGGCAAACACCCGATCCCGGTCGACCACGCTGATCCCGATCAGCTCGGTATTGGGCACCACTTCGACCGTGACATGCTCGGCCAGGTCAGACATAGCCAGCCCGGCGGGGGTGGAAGGGGTGCGCTCGACCGCCTTCTCCAGAAACGGCTGGCTGAGCAGCACATCACGATAGGTGTTCAACAAGCGCTCGGTGTAATCGTCGCGCACGGTGAAGTCCGTCAGGCCCACATCGAGGATCACGCGCACGGTGGCCCTGGCGGTATAGACCGGCGTGATGCCCAGGCCGATCAGGGTCACCACCAGCACCGCCAGCGTGGTGACGAACACGATCACCCAGGCACGCCTTTTGAGGATTTCCAGATAGACACTGAGTTCCACGGCATTTCTCCTTTGGGCCGGGTTGGTTCACCCGGCTCCGTGTCCCGAAAACACATTCCCAACCGTCCTGAACAGGATTTTCAGGTCCAACCAAAAGCTGTACCGCATGACATAGTAGATATCAAAGCGGGCGATTTCATCAAAGCGCAGCGCGCTGCGCCCGTTGACCTGGGCCAGGCCGGTGATGCCGGGCAGCGCGTCCAGGCGGGCGGCGTGCCAGAGTTGGTATTTCTCCACCTCCCAGGGCACATTGGGGCGCGGCCCCACCAGGCTCATCTCGCCCTTCAGCACGTTGATCAGCTGCGGCAGTTCGTCGATGCTCAGGCGGCGCAGCACGCGGCCCACGCGGGTGTAGGCCTGCTCGGCCGGCGGCTTGAACAGCGGCGCACCGCTGTCCGGGTCGGCGGCCTGGGGCAGCTTTTCGCCGGCCACATACGCCTGCATAAACTGGCGGTGCAGCGGGTCATCAAAGCCTTCGACCATGGTGCGGAACTTGTAGATCTTGAAGATCGAGCCGCGCCGCCCGATGCGCTCCTGGGTGAACAGCGCCCTGCCGTGCGAATCGATGCGGATGGCGACCGCGATCAGGCCCATCAGCGGCGCGAGCAGCGGGATCAACGCCAGGCACACCAGCACATCAATGCTGCGCTTGACGATGAAATAGCTGTTCCAGGCAGACGGCCGGCCGCGGTACGAGCGGTAGACCGGCGCCGTGCGGCTGTTGATCGCCATCATGCCATCGCCCTCAAATCCAATGCTGTGCCGCGCTGGACCGATTCAAGCAGGCGGGTGGCCAGGTCCAGCACCACGCAGGCGTCTTGCGCGCTGATCCCCGGCGGCTCGCCGCTGCAGACCCAGCGCAGGAAAGCCTCCAGCTCCACCCGCAGCGGCTCGGCCTTTTTCACCGCATAGCGGGTCATCGCGCCCTCGCTAACCCCGCGCAGCAGCGACAGGGTATGCCAGTCTTCGCCCTGGGCCAGGGCATTCTCATAGAAATACAGGTCCTGGGTGATGTAGTTGACCATGAACATGCCGCGCTCGCCGGTGACGTACAGCTCGCGGATTTTGGTGGGCGTGACCCAGTTCAGTTCCAGCACCCCCAGCACGCCGTTCTCGAAGCGCAGCAGCCCGGTCATCAGGTCTTCGTTGCCGGCGTTCATCTCGCAGCGCGCCTCGGCGTACAGGCGCGACACCTCGCTGCCCACCAGGTAGCGCATCAGGTCCAGGTCGTGCGGGGCCAGGTCAAGCACCACGCCGACATCCTGGATGCGGGTGGGGTACGGGCCCAGCCGGCGGGCGTGTACCTGGAACAGCGCCCCGAGCTGGCCGCTGTCGAGGCGGCGCTTCAATTCGACCACCGCCGGGTTGAAGCGCTCAATATGCCCCACCATCAGCACCCGCCCGCACTGCTCGGCGGCGGCGATCATGCGCCCGCCCTCCGAGCAGGCCGCGGCGATCGGCTTCTCGACCAGCACGTGGCAGCCGGCCTGCAGCAGTTCGAGCGCCATCTCGGCGTGCAGCTGGGTGGGCACCGCCAGCGAGACCGCTTCCGGGCGCTCGCGCGCCAGCATCTCGCGGTAATCCTGGTAGGCGCGCACCCCGTACAACTGCCCGAGCTTCTCAGTCACTGCCCGATCCTGGTCTGCGATCCCGACCAGTTCGGCCTGGGGCAGCTCGCGGTAGACGCGCACGTGATTGCGTCCCATCGCCCCTGCCCCGATCACGGCTACCCGCACCGGCAGTGGGTTCGCACTCGCATTCATAAACGGTTGACCTCCTTAACGATGTAATCCAGTTCGTCCTGGGTGAGCTGCGGGTGGACCGGCAGCGAGATCACCTCGCCAGCCATCTGCTCGGTCACCGATAGCGATACCTCGCCGATCGCCTGGCGCACGTATGCCTGGCGGTGCAGCGGCACCGGGTAATAGACACCCGCGCCGATCCCGGCCTCGTTCAGCTGCTTCAGGGCCGCGTCCCGGTCGCGCCCGCCGTCGACGCGAATGGTGTACTGGTGCCAGGCATGCCGGCAGCCGGGTTTGACCTGCGGGGTGACCACTGTGGTGAGGCAGCGGTTGAAATATTCGGCGTTGTCGCTGCGCCGCTCGGTGAAGCCTTCCAGGCGATCCAGCTGGGCCAGCCCAATGGCGGCTTGCAGGTCCATCATGCGGAAATTGAAACCCAGAAAATCGTGGTAGTACCGCCGGGTCATGCCGTGGTTGCGCAGCAGGCGGCAGCGCTCGGCGATGGCGTCATCCGAGGTGGTGATCATGCCGCCTTCGCCGGTCATCATGTTCTTGGTGGCGTACAGGCTGAAGGCGCCTGTGCCAAAGCTGCCCGCCCGGCGGCCGTGCTGCTCAGCCAGCACCGCCTGGCAGGCGTCTTCGACCACCGGCAGGCCATGGCGGCGGCAGATCGCCTCGATGCAGTCCATGTCGCACGGATGCCCGTACAGGTGCACCGGCAGCAGCGCTTTGGTGCGCGGGGTGATGGCCTGCTCCAGCAGGTCGGGGTCGAGATTGAAGGTGTGCGGCTCGATATCCACAAAAACCGGCTTCGCCCCGGCGAACAGGATGGCGTTGACGGTGGCGGCGAAGGTGAAGGCCGAAGTGATGACTTCATCGCCCGGGCCCACCCCGTGCGCCAGCAGCGCCAGGAACAGCGCGCTGGTGCCAGACGAGACCGCAATGGCGTGTTTCGCGCCGCACAGGGCCGCAAAGCGCTGCTCAAAAGCAGCCGTGCGCGGCCCCTGCACCAGGAAGCCTGAGTCGAGCACCTCCATCACGGCTTGCTTTTCTGCGTCGCCAATATAGGGTTTTGAGATGGGGATCATTGGCAAGCCTCCGTTTGGTTTGGGTAACTAATCCGGTGTGGAATGGTTGAGGGGTGGCAGCGGGTAGGCTGCCTGGCAGTCTGGGCAGCGGTACAGGCCCGCCTCCCAGGCCAGCCGGGCGCCGCAGCGACACACGTAGCCCACCACGCGCGCCGGGCTGCCCAGCACCAGGGCCTGCTCGGGCACATCGTGGGTGACCACCGCCCCCGCGCCGACCATCGCCCACGCGCCGATGCGCACCGGCAGCACCACCGCCCCCGCGCCGATCGAAGCGCCATGGCAGATGTGGGTCGGGCTGACCTGCCAGTCTTCGGCGCCCTTCAGCGTACCGTCGGGGTTGATCGCCCGCGGCCGCCGGTCGTTGGTGAAGATCGCGCTCGGCCCAACGAAAACGCCGTCTTCGATGGTCACCCCATGGTAGACGCTGACCCCATTCTGGATCTTGACGTTGTCGCCAATCTGCACGCCGGCGTCGATATAGACGTCTTTGCTGATCACGCAGCCGCGGCCAATCCCAGCCTGTTCGCGCACCTGGCTGTGGTTCCAAATGCTCGATCCGGGTCCAATACATGCCTGGTCAGAAACTTCAGCGGTAGGGTGGATTCGTACACCAGGACGATCCATATATGAATTTCCTTATTCGATTATTTTATTTTTACGAAACAGTTCGGCGCCACGAACCGATCTTCCGGTCGGTTTCGCTATTTGCTCCTTAATGGCCTTGTCCCCCGCAGGATAAGCGACCAGTTTTGGCCATTAAATCTCAGCACCCGGGTATTCGGAGGCATCCGCCCGGCTGGGCAGCCCTCACAGCTATGTAGTTTTCTAATCCCATGTTCATTTTAGCACATGACCAGGACTGTAGTACCACTGATTGACTGACAGATTTAACAAAAGAGAGGCTTCCCAACAAAGCCTGCTTGTGGCAAAGTTAGGTTCCCACACCAAAACCAGCCAGGAGCAGAAAAGTTGGACAGCCTCGGGCTTTATCGTACCATAGTTGAGCTGATT
>JBJSYW010000623.1:0-7286 GCA_046089985.1 Chloroflexota bacterium | reverse complement strand
CTTGCACTTGCACTTACACAGAATCGAGGAAAGCATGGATAAAGAACTGGCACTGGATCTCTATTATCAGATGGTGCTGATCCGCCTGGTTGAGGAGCAGGCTGCCCAGCTGTATCAGCAGGGCAAGATCGGCGGGTTCCTGCACCTGTATATCGGCCAGGAAGCGGTCAGCACCGGGTTGGTGGCGGCGCGCAAGCCGCAAGACCGCATCATTACCGCTTACCGTGACCACGGCGTAGCGATCAACGTCGGCATCCCCGCCGGGCAGGTGGTTGCCGAACTGCTGGGCAAGGCCACCGGCATCAGCCAGGGCAAGGGCGGCTCGATGCACATGGCGGATGTGACCAAGAATTTCTGGGGCGGGCACGCCATCGTCGGCGCGCACCTGCCATTGGCTGCCGGTCTGGCGCTGGGCGACCAGTACCAGGGCAATGACGGCGTGACGATCTGCATGTTCGGCGACGGCGCGACCAACATTGGATACTTCCACGAAGCGGTCAACCTGTCCAAGGTGTGGAACCTGCCGGTGCTGTGGGTGTGCGAGAACAACAAGTACGGCATGGGCACGGCGGTCGACCGGGCTTCGGCTGTGTCGGAGATGCGCCGCAAAGCCGATGGCTATAACATCCCCAACGACTGCGTGGACGGGATGAACGTGATGGGCGTGCGTGAAGTGACCCAGAAAGCGCTGGAGTGGATCCGCGCCGGCAACGGCCCTTACTTCCTGGAGATCGAGACCTACCGCTTCCGCGGGCACTCGATGGGCGATCCCGAGCGCTACCGCAAGCCGGAAGAAGTGCACGAGTGGCAGGAGAACGACCCGATCGGCATCTTCCGCAAGGCGATCCTGGAACAGCAGCTGGCGACGGAAGATGAGCTGAACGCCCTGGACAAGAAGGCCGCCGCCGATACCGACGAAGCGGTCAAGTTTGCCGAGAGCAGCCCCGAGCCGGCTGCAGAAGCATTATTCGAACATATCTACGTGGAAGAGTAGGCGAACATGGCACGGATTACGATGCGCGAAGCGATCTCCCAGGCACTGTGGGAGGAAATGGAACGGGACCCCAATGTCTTCATCATGGGGGAAGAAGTTGGCGTATGGGGCGGCACCTATGCGGTCACCAAGGGCTTTTATGATCATTTCGGCGGCAAGCGGGTCAAAGACACCCCCATCGCCGAGGCGGCGATCGTGGGCGCGGCGATCGGCGCGGCGCTGACCGGCTGCCGCCCGGTGGCCGAGCTGATGACGATCAACTTTGCCTTCTCGGCCATGGATCATATTGTCAATGAAGCCGCCAAGCTCCACTATATGTTCGCCGGTCAGATGCAGCTGCCGATGGTGATCCGCACCGTGGGCGGCGGCGGGCGCCAGCTTGGCGCTACCCACTCGCAGACGCCAGATGCGATCTTCGCCCACTTCCCCGGGCTGAAGGTCGTGGCCCCCGGCACCCCGGCCGACGCAAAAGGCCTGCTGAAATCGGCCATCCGCTCGCAGGACCCGATCATGTTTATCGAACACGCCACGCTGTACCAGACCCGCGGCGAAGTGCCGGACGGCGATTACACCGTGCCGCTGGGCGTATCCAAGATCCAGCGCCCGGGCAAGCACGTCACCCTGGTGACCTACAGCAAGATGCTGGAGGTCTCGACCAAGGCCGCCGACCAGCTGGCCAAAGAGGGCATCGAGGTCGAGATCGTCGACCTGCGCTCGCTGCGCCCGCTGGATATGGGGCCGGTGATCGAGTCGTTCAAGAAGACCAACCGGGCGGTGGTGGTAGAGGAAGGCTGGAAATCGTTCGGGGTCGGCTCAGAGGTGGTAACCCGCCTGTATGAAGAGGCCTTCGACTATGTGGATGCGCCGATCAAGCGCGTCGCGCAGAAGGAAGTCCCGCTGCCCTACAACCGCACCCTGGAGCAGATGGCCCTGCCGCAGGTCGACGATGTGATCAAGGCTGTCAAGGAGGTGCTGTAATGGCTGAGACCGTCACCATGCCGAAGCTGGGGTTTGACATGGCCGAGGGCACCCTGGTGCGCTGGGTGATCCAGGAAGGTGAACCGGTCAAGAAGGGCGCGGTGCTGGCCGAGATCGAGACCGACAAGGCCACCGTGGAAGTCGAATCAACCCACGACGGCATCCTGGCCCGCCACCTGGTCTCGGCGGGTGAGGTGGTGCCGGTCAACACGCCGATTGCCATTGTGGCAGCCCCGGGCGAGAAGCTGGACGACGCCCCGGCGCCCGCCGTCGAGGCAGCTGCGCCGGTGAAGGGCGCTGCGGCCGACCAGAAAGCCGCCGCTCCCAGCGCCAGCGGCGCCAGCCCAGAGAGCGCGGCAGTGGCGGCCGATGGCGCCGCCCCCGCAGCCGCCCCGCTGGCCGCCCGCAATGAGCCGCCGCGGCCGAGCGCCGGGCAGGCCCCCGATGCGCCGGAAACAGAGGCGGAAGCCGCCCCGGGCATCCCGGGAGGCGTGCGCGCCTCGCCGCTGGCCCGCCGGATGGCCGAACAGATGCGCATCAACCTGCGCAGCGTGCCTGGTTCCGGCCCCAGCGGGCGGGTGACCAAACGCGATATCGAGGGCTACCTGGCCAAACCACCGGCAGCCGCTCCGGCGGCCCCGGCGGCCCAGGCAGCTGCGCCCGCTGCGGCCCCGGCTGCGCCGCAGCCCGCGCTGACCCCGCTCAGCCCGCTGGCCGCCGCCCCGGCCCAACCGGACCAGAAAGTTCCGGTCAACCGGCTGCGCGCCGCTATCGGTCGGCGCATGGTCGAATCGAAGCAGCAGGTGCCGCACTTCTACGTCACGCATGAGTACGATGTGGCCGCGCTGCTCGAGCTGCGCAAGCAGGCCAACGCCCTGCTGCCGGACGATCAGAAGATCTCGGTCAACGATTTTATCGTCAAAGCCGTGGCGCTGGCCCTGCGCCAGTTCCCCAACCTGAACGCAGCCCTGAACGGGAATGAAGTGCTGCGCTTTGGGGCGGTCAACATCGGCGTGGCGGTGGCGGTGGAAGGCGGGCTGCTGACGGTGGTGTGCAAAGACGCCGACCGCAAGCCGCTGCGCCAGATCGCCAGCGAAGTGCGCGGGATGGCCGAGCGCGCCCGCGCCGGCAAGGTGCGCCCGGATGACATCGAGGGCAGCACTTTCTCGATCAGCAACCTGGGCATGTTCGACGTGGAGAACTTCCAGGCAATCATCAACCCGCCCGAGGCCGCCATCCTGGCAGTTGGCTCGGCCCGCCAGGCGCCGGTGGTTCAGGACGGGCAAATCGTGCCCGGCTGGCGGATGAAGGCCACCATCTCGGTTGACCACCGCGTCAGCGATGGCGCCGAGGCGGCGCGCTTTATGCAGGCGCTGGAAGCCTACCTGCACCAGCCGCTGCGGCTGCTGGTCTAAGCGATCCCGTCTCCGGTGGAGGCGTGCGGCAAGAGCCGCGCGCCTCCACCGGAGGTCCCTGCCAGGCTAGACTCAATCGAATACCACAGGAGCATGCAATGCCAACTGCGGAATATGATCTGCGTTACTTCCAGGCTGGGATTGACCAACTCGAAAACTACCTGCTCTCAGACGATCTATACTGGTCGGTGCAGACGGTCCAGCCATCCGGCACGCCGCCCTACCCCCAGCTCACGCCCGGTGGGCTGCTGCTGGCACGCGCCCGGCTGGACGCCAGCGCCCAGGCCCCCGACCTGCAGGCGCGGCTCAACCAGCACAACCTGCGGTTTGAGCAGCTGGTGAACAACTGGCGCAGCGCGTGGGGCAAAAAATGCCGCCAGGATTTCCGCGCCCGCCTGAATCTGTGGACCAATTTTCTAAATGAATATCGCGACCGCCCAGCGGCCAACGCCGACCGCTACGCCTACGAAGTGCAGCGGCGGGTGCAGCTGCAGCTGCTGGCCCCGGAGGCGCGCGACCTGCCCACCGCCGAGTTGGAAAGCCTGGGTGGATTGGATGCCCTGCTGCGGGCGCTGCTGGTCCCCGGGCCATTCGCCTGGGAAACCGCCTTGCAGCCTGCCTTTCCGGAAAGCCTGTTCTGGTACCTTTATGGAGGCCTGCGCAGCGACCTGCCTGACGCAGGGTAAAAAGTCGTGTGAAACTACCCAAATGGTCGGTGGCGCCGTATGACGTCACCGGGCAGCAGCGTAAAAACTTTCTCTATGTCCAAATCGACGCCGTCGCCATCGGTCTAGCCAGCGCGGCCAGCCCGTTTTTGCCGGTCTTCCTGACCCGCCTGGGGGCGTCGAACGTGCAAGTCGGCCTGCTGTCGTCGATGCCGGGGGTCACCGGGCTGGTGCTGTCGGTGATCATCGGGCGCTTCCTGCAGGGCCGGCGCAACATCGTTCCGTGGTTCAGCCTGTCGCGCCTGCTGGTGGTCTCGTCGTATGCGTCCACCGGGCTGGCGCCGTTTATCGTGCCGCGCCAGTACCTGGTGCCGGCGGTGCTGGGCATCTGGGCGTTAGCCACCATCCCGCAGACCGCCCTATCGGTGTGCTTCTCGGTGGTGATGAACGCAGTCGCCGGGCCAAACCTGCGCTACGATCTGATGTCCAGGCGCTGGTCGATCCTGGGGCTGACCACCGCCATCGCCGTGACCGCCGCCGGGCAGGGGCTGGAGCTGATCGGCTTCCCGGTCAACTACCAGGTGGTCTTCCTGTCCTTTTCGCTGGGCGGGCTGCTCAGTTTTTACTTCTCGAGCCGCATAGTGCTGCCGGAACGGCTGCCAACTGCGCCGGCAGCGGCTGCGCCAGGGGCCGGCGCTGCAGCAACCGGCGCGCCGGGTAACGGCGCGCCGGTACTCGGCGGGCGCGGCTTTGGACGGGTGCTGGCGCTGCTGCAAAACTACCCCAATTTCGCGCGTTTCTCAACCCAACGCTTCATTTACCAGTTCGGCATGCTGCTGGCAACCCCGCTGTTCCCGATCTATTACGTGCGCGAAGTTCACGCCAGCGACGCCTGGATCGGCTTTATCAGCACATCACAGACGGCCATACTGATGGTGGGCTACTTCCTGTGGCCGCGCCAGTCACGCAAGCGCGGGCCGCGCTTTGTGCTGCTGGCGGCCACTTTTGGGCTGGCGCTCTACCCCGCCCTGGCTGCCTCTACCCACCAGGTGCTGCTCATCGCCCTGTTCGCCGGCATCGCCGGGATCTTCCAGGCCGGCATCGACCTGGTGTTCTTCGACGAGCTGATGAAGACCGTGCCCGATGAACTGAGCGCCACCTTCGTCTCGATCGCTCAGAGCCTGAACTACCTGGCTGCCATGCTGGCCCCTTTGTTTGGCACCTGGCTGGCCGGCAGCATCGGCCTGGCCTGGGCGCTGGTGATCGCCACCGCCATCCGCCTGGCGGGGTTCGCCCTGTTCGCGCTGTGGAAACCGCGGCCGGATTGTTAATATATAAGAATAATATAATAATAATCGACGACACCTTGACGCGCGGCGTCAGATTTGATATAAAGCGGCCTAACGAGCAAAATTGCTCAGAGCACACTGGCTCCCCTGCTAGAGCAACAACAATTATCGGATAACGATACGAGACGATCACTTGGAGGTAAACGATGATCCCGATGTGGTTCGACCCGCTGTACCTGCTGTTCAGCCTGCCGGCGCTGCTGCTCGGTTTTTGGGCGCAGTGGAAGGTACAGGCGGCCTTTAACCGCTATTCGCAGGAGCGCCTGCGCAGCGGATTGACCGGCGCTGAAGTGGCCCGCCGGGTGCTGGCCTTCAATGGGCTGCACCAGGTGCAGGTTGAGCCGGTGCAGGGCTTCTTGAGCGATCACTATGACCCGGGCGCAAAAGTGCTGCGGCTCAGCCCGAACGTCTACCACGGCGTCAGCGCGGCTTCCGCCGGTGTGGCGGCGCACGAGGCCGGGCATGCCATCCAGGATGCCCAGGGTTACCGGGCGCTGCAGCTGCGCAGCCTGATGGTGCCGGCAGTCAATATCGGCTCCTGGTTGGGCCCGATCGTATTCATCATCGGCATCCTGATGCTGCCTGTGGCGGGGGCCGGGCTGGCCTGGACCGGGGTGCTGCTGTTCGCCGGGGTGGCGGCCTTTGCACTGGTCACCCTGCCGGTAGAGTTTGACGCCAGCCGGCGGGCCAAGTACTCGCTGGCGGCGCAGGGCATCGCCCTGCCTTCCGAAATGGAAGGCGTCAACCGCACGCTGGACGCAGCCGCCCTGACCTACGTGGCAGGCGCAATTTCTGCCATCTCAACCCTGCTGTACTATGTCTTCCTTCTGACCGGCATGCGGTCTGAAGAGTAAACAGATCGGAGAGAAAATGAGTTCCTGGCACCAGCAGACGACTGAAGAAGTGCTCCGAGGCTTTGAAAGCAGCGCCGCACAGGGGTTGAGCGCCGCGGCTGCGGACGAGCGGCTGACTCGCTACGGGACGAACGAGATCGCCGGCGGCGGCGGACGCTCGCCCTGGCGGATCCTGTTCGAACAGTTCACCGCCGTGCTGGTGCTGATCCTGCTCGGGGCGGCGCTGCTGTCGCTGCTGCTGGGCGAATTGAAGGATGCGATCGCCATCGGAGCGATCGTGATCCTGTTCGGGCTGCTGGGTTTCTTCCAGGAATATCGCGCCGAGCAGGCGATGGCGGCGCTGCGCCGGATGGCCTCGCCGCTGGTGCGGGTGGTGCGCGGCGGGCAGCTGAGCGAGCTGCCCGCCAGCCGGTTGGTTCCGGGCGACGTGATCCTGCTGGAGGCCGGCAACCTGGTCCCGGCCGACTGCCGCCTGGTGGAGACGGTCAACCTGCGCATCCAGGAGGCCGCTCTGACCGGCGAATCGGAGCCGGTTGAAAAAGACGCCCGCCCGCTGCCGCCCGGCGAGATTCCGCTCGGCGACCGGTTCAGCATGGCCTATATGGGCACAGTTGTGACCTACGGGCGCGGCAGGGCGCTGGTGGTTGAAACCGGCATGCGCACCGAGCTGGGCAAGGTGGCTGCGCTGCTGCAGGGGGTGGCGAACGAAATGACCCCGCTGCAGCTGCGCCTGGACCGGCTGGGCAAGCAGCTGGCTGTAGCCGGGTTTGCCGTTTCGGGGCTAATTTTCGCCATCGGCCTGCTGACCGGGCGCGAGACGCTGCGCGAGATGCTGCTGACCTCGGTCAGCGTGGCGGTGGCGATCGTTCCGGAAGGGTTGCCGGCGGTCGTGACGATCACGCTGGCGCTGGGGGCGCAGCGCATGCTGAAACGGAATGCGCTGATCCGCAAGCTGCCGGCGGTTGAGACGCTCGGCTCGGTGACGGTGATCTGCTCGGATAAGACCGGCACGCTGACCGAGAACCGCATGA
>JBJSYW010000622.1:0-21893 GCA_046089985.1 Chloroflexota bacterium | reverse complement strand
GCTGGCGCTGGCGCTGCAGGCAGCCGGGCGAAAACTGCACCTGGCCCCGGGCAGCCTGCTGGGCAGCGGCGGCGGGTTCAAAGAGCAGTACCCGTTCTCGCAGCCGCGCATCCGGGCGGACCTGAACGAGACGGTGCGGCTGGCAAGCGGCGAGGCGGCCCCGATTCGCGATGTGTACGGCATGTCCGAGGCCAACTGGGTGGCGATGCAGTGCGAGCAGGGCAACTATCACTGCCCGCCGTGGGTGCTGCCGGGAGTGCTGGACGAGGATGGGCGCTTCCTGAGCGGGTTGGCAGTAGACGGCGAGCGCCCGGTGAGCGGGCTGCTGGCCTTCTTCGACCCGCTGGGCAGCGGCGACCTGTTCCCATCCTTTTTCCGCACCGCCGACCGGGTGACAATTGTGCCAGGCGGCTGCGCATGCGGCGAACCGGGCGCATACCTGCTGGATCGCTCGGTTCAGCGCGTGGATTTGCTGGAAGAAGCCGGCTGCGCGGCGCAGGTGTGAGGCGGCGATGGATGACTTCCCGGGCTACTGGCTGCCGAAGGCGATTGAGCAGGCGCTGATCACGCCGCAGACGGTTTTCACCCGCAGGCGGTTTGCCGGCGGACGACCGGCGGACGGCGAGAGCGGGGCGGTGAGCGCCTGCTGGCCGGTCTTCTCGGCCGGGGAATGGACCCGGCTGCTGGACATGCTGCAAGAGCAGCGGCGCAGCGCCCCGAGCGGGATGGCGTATTGGGAGCGCTTCAACCGGGCGCTGCCGGCAGCCGGGGCGCTGCTGGCCGACCCGCACGGCCCGTACTACCAGGCCGGGATGGCGGCTCTGCCGGGCTACACCGGCTATTCGCAGGCCATGATCCGGGCAGCGCTGCACGCCCCGGCCAACTTTGCCCTGCCGGGGACGCTGCCGGCCTTCAGCAGCGAAGCGCCGGCGGGCGGGGCGGCGGGCAAGCTCGAAGCGCACGGCTGGCGGGCCATCCCCGGGCAGCCGGGCTACATCTATTTCCATGCCGCCTCGGCGATGCACCGGGCGGCGGCGCTGCTTGAGAACACCATCCCCGGGCTGGCGCGGTCGATGCTGTTCAGCCCGCCCAACCTGCCGGAGCTGGTGGTGGGGTACGGGTCGGGGAACGTGCCGGGGGCGGCGCTGCTGGTGACGCTGCTGGCCTGGGGCAGCTCGCTGCTGGGCGGCGGGATGCCGGCGGTGCTGGCGCGTAACTCGCGGCGCGAGCCGCTGTTCACCCCGCTGGTGCTGCGGGCGATCGAGCAGGTGGACCCGGGGCTGGCTTGCGCCACGGCCGTGCTGACCTGGGATTACGAGGACGCCGCGCTGCAGGCGCGGGTGCTGGAGCAGGCGGACCTGGTGGTGGCCGCGGCCAGCGATGAGACGATCCGGCAGCTGCAGGGACAGGTGGATGCAGCGCAGCGCAGCCGCTCGCGCCGGCGCCCACCGCTGCGTTTGCACGCTCACGGGCACAAGGTCAGTTTTGCGGCGATCGGGAGAGACGTGCTGGAGCGCGGCGGCCGGCTGCCAGGCGGGCGCCTGCTGCTGCCGGCGGTGGCGCTGCTGGCCGGGTTGGACTCAGCCTTCTGGGACCAGTTCGGCTGCCTGTCGGCGCGGGTGCACTTCGTCGAAGAGGGCGGGGCGGGGCAGCATACGCCGGCCGAGTATGCCGCAGCGCTGGCCGGCCAGCTGGCGCGCCTGGCCGAGCGCCTGCCGCGCGGGGCCTGGCCACGCCGGCAGCTGCAGGACCGCTTCGACCGCTTTAAAGCGCTGGAGGCGGGCGGGCAGGTGCAGGTGTTCTCGCGCTATGAGGATGAGTTCGTGGTGGCGCTGGACCGGCGGACGCTGGACGGCGAAGCCTTCCGCCAACTGGTGAACGACTGCCAGGGGCGGACGGTGATCGTGCGGCCGGTGGCCGCGCTGGACCAGATCCCGGGGCTGCTGCGCCTGATCCCCCCGGCCAACCTGCAGTCGCTGAGCGTGGCGCTGGGGCGGCCCGGGCAGGCGGTGGACCGAGCCTTGCTGCGCTTTGCGCGAGCGTGCGCCGACTGCGGCGTGACGGCCATCCGCAGCGCCGGGCGGGGGGCTTTCCCGCAGCCGGCCTATTCGTGGGACGGGTACATCCCGCTCGACCTGCTGTGCGAACGCCCCGCCGGGCGCTTCAGCACAATCGAGTTCGACGCGCCGTTCGACCAACTGGAAGGAACGCTGGAGATCATGGAAGAACTGCTGGAGGGGTGAGCGCGGCTTTAGCAGGGTAGTTTGACAACACCAGTCATACCGCCCGGGGTGCAGGTTGGCATGCCAGGCGGTTTGGCTGGGAAACCTTTCTGGGACGAGAAGGATTTTAGGTGCTCTCGCGTACGATCAGTTCTGCCATAAAGGTCTCGGGCGAGGACGGATCGGCGGGGGCAGGATGATGCAGCTGGTCCAGGCGGGCAAAGAGGCGGCTGGCTGCCTTCCAGCCCAGCGCATACTTATCGATCCGGACTGTGGTCAGGCGGGGGGTTACATAACTGGCCAGACCAATGTCGTCAAAGCCGCATACAGCCAGGTCGTGCGGCACGCTGAGGTGCAGGTCGGCAGCTGCTCGCAGCACACCCACAGCCAGCATATCGTTGCTGGTGAAAATGGCCGTGGGGCGGTCAGAGCCTGCCATCAGCTTCAACGTCGCCTGCTGGCCTTCGCCCGGATACTCATCGGCCTGGATGATCTGGACCTGCCCGCCGCCTTCTTCAACGGCGCGCACAAACCCATTGACGCGATTCCAGCTCCACAGCCCGGACTGGCCCAATGGGCTGCCTCCGGTGATGCAGGCCAGGCGGACGTGACCGCGTTCAACCAGATGACGTCCTGCGGCATACCCACCGCCCTCCGAATCGATGGTGATCGAGGAGATGCGGTTGGCCACACTCGGGTCTAAATCGCCCTCGGGCGACACGTATACCGCCGGGGTGCTGTACTGCTCCAACAGGTCAACATCCTCTTTGAGGACTTCCATGGTGATAAAGATCAGCCCATCTACTTTGTGCGAGACATAATTTTCCACCAATAAAGACTGGCGCTCAAAGTCGCCGTTGGTGCTGCCCAGGATCAGGGTGTGGTGGCGGGAATAGGCCATGTCGCCTATTCCCTTGGCCACCTCGGAGTAAAACTGGTTGGACGAATCGGGCACGATCACCCCGAGCATGTGCGTACGCTGAGCACGCAGGCTGCGAGCGATGAAGTTGGCGCGGTAACCCAGCTCGTCGATGGCGCGCAGTACTTTTTCACGCGTCTCCGGCGAAACCGGGCGCGGACCATCGTTGAGCACATACGATACGACTGCCGTGGATACGCCGGCCTTGCGGGCTACATCATCTCGGGTGACACCCATACTCGTCTCTTTCTCTTAATCGTCCAGTGTGACTGTTACCGAAAATCCGTCGCCGGCAGCGGGCCGGAGATCAACTTCCCACCACAGCCGCCCGCTGTGTTCTGCCGGTACATTCCCAGCCAGCAGTCCCGTGCAGGTGACCTTCAGTTTGCGCCCCAGCAGATGTTCAGGCAGGCTCAGGCTGAACTGTCGCACCGGCGCTTCGGTATTGAGCAGCCGCCGGAAGGTCAAGTTAACGGTCCATGACTGCGGGCCACGCTGAGCGGTCAGCTCGGCCTGGAAAGCAGGCAGGTAGACTGGCAGAGCTTTAAGTGTATCACCCCAAACCGCCGGCCATGATGGATTTAGCCAGAGATTCTGGCCCAGGCGGTCATAATGCGCGCCGGCCAGCGACCAGTAGTAGTACCAGGAGGCCGGGGTGCTGAAATACCAGCGGCCCCACTGGGCCTGGGTATTGCCCGGGCCCGACCACTGCAGGGTAGCGTCCCAGGGGCAGCCATCGATATCATAGCGCACATGGTAGACCTTTTCTACCGCTTCCCAGCCCAGATTGGGACGGCCGGCCGCGGTGGAAAGACCACCGTAGTAGCCTAATACGAAAGCGCTCATGGCCTGCGAGTGAGAACCGTCGGGGCGGAACTCATCAGCCGGGACCCCCGGCACCTGGCGCACATTGCGCTCGCCAATGGATTCAATCGTGCGCAGGCGGCGGGCCGGATCGACCAGGCCGCCCAGGTCGAGCAGGTTCGCCCAAAACTCGCCCGCCAGCTGGCTGATATGCGAGTGGTTCCCTACCCGCCCGTGCTGCTCAGGCAGAGAGTCCCAGGCGTGGTGCAGCCGGTCTAACCAGCCGTAATAGTAGCCCAGTTCTTCATCCCACAGATCTCCTTCCAGCGTGGCGCAGGCTTGTTGGCAGCGGGCAGCCGCCCAGGTAGAAAACTCGACGTCGCCCTTTTGATCAGCCACGCGTTGAGCAGCTTTGAGCGCCGCCATGTACAACGTAGCGATGTAGGGCGTGGCGCCGTAGTAGGGGTACAACTCGGTATCGTAGGTATTGCTGCCGACCCCCCACAGCTCGGCAATCCCGTCGCCGTCCTGATCCATGCGCGACTGGAACTGCAAAGCCTTTTTCATCTGCGGGTAACGGGCGTCCAACCAGGCCGTATCGCCGGTCCACACGGCGTGCTGGTAGCACTGCAGCACGAACAGGCTGGTCAGCTCCGGCCAATGCGAGCACAACCACACCTGGTCACCCATGCGACCGGCCTCCAGGTGGTCCCAGCCGACATCATGCAGGATAGCACCTTCCATATTCAGCGGGAAATTAAATCGCCCGGTATGCATATCGTAGTGGATCGAACGGTTGCGCGGGTCGCTCTCGTCTCCGACCTGATCGCGGGCGAACATACCCAGCTCGGCCTTATTCAACTCGGGGAAGAGAAGCACAGTGGCAGCGTGGCCCACCCCGCGCTGATCCAGAGTACCCATGCAGCCGTTCATATCGGTGGGGGCTTCGTTCATGGCGCACAGGTAATCGTACGTGTACCAGGCTGCGGCGTAGAGTGGGAACAGATCGTTACACAACGCCTCAACCAGGCGCGGCGGAAGGCTGACGTCTAACCCGGCCTGCCAGGCTTCGATGCGGTGCAGGATGTCTTCCCAATGCTGCAGGCCATATCCGGCTGCCTGCCAGGAATCGGCATACCAGCGGGAGTAAGCGTGACCGTAATCACGCCGGTTGCGGCTCTTGGGGGCAGGTGCGGCGCCGGACGGCCGGACCAGGTATTCCCACTGCGTTTCAGCGGCCAGCAGGTGGGGCATGTTCCAGCCCAGGGTGAAGACTACCTGGGTCTTCTCACCCGGCTGCAGCTCCACCTGAATCGCCAGAGCGCCGGCAGTATACGGGAGTGAACGGTTGTCGAACTGCCCGGTGCTGGCAAAGGTCTGCCAGACATCATCGCCGTGACCGCGCGCTTCCCAGCCGGCGCAGTAGCTGACCTGGGCGGTCGGGTGGGAGCAGGCGGCCCGCAGAGAGAAATCACCGGTGACGCGCGGGTCGAGGTGGGTATCGGGGGCGTGACCAAACCACAGCCCAGCTCCGGCCGGATCGGTGCGGAAGACGGGTGGGGTAGGGTCCGGATCGTTGATCGGGAAGCCGGCGTACCCGCCCACCCCGTTCAGGTTCTGCCAGGACATGGCCAGGCTGGCTTTGTACGGATGGCTGTGTGTGTTTTCCAGCTCGAACGCGATCAGCGCCAGCGGGAGCGACGAATCATGGTAATGGTCGGAGGTATCACCCAGCATAAACGACGAATAGGCTTTTAGCGACAGCCGCATAGCCTGGAAGCCGCTGTACTGGACTGCGGCGATGGGGAAACGCCCACGATAGTCGATCTGCTCCTGGGTGATGCCGGTTATGGCCGGGCGGTTGTGGGTCTTCAGGCTGTGAGCACCATCGACCGGGTTGTAAACCGCCAGCCACGCCCCCGGAACCCCCTCATAGGAGGTCATCGACTGACGCCGTTCAGCGTTCTCATCAACAGAGCCGGGCGCGCCTTCCCGAATACGGGGCAAAAGCGGAAATGCAGCGGTATCGTTATAAATCGGGCAGTCCCAGTTGTTGTTGGTGGTGACGTTCGTAAAGCGGCCGTCCTTACAGAACTCGACTTTGCCGGCGCCGATGCCGCCGAGGGGAACGCCGCTTTCATTGCGTGGGGGATTATAGGTGTGTTCCATAGGGTTTCTCTCTTTGCGTAATGGGTTACTTGGAGGTGAAGGTATAGCCTTCGATGATCTTATCCTGGGCGAAGGCAAACAGCAGGATTGTGGGCAGGACGGTCAGCAAAATCCCCGCCCCCCAGATGGGATAATTGGTGCCAAAGCGGCCCATGAACAGCAATGCGATCCCAGCCGGCAGGGTGAACAGATCCTGGCTGGGCGCCAGGACCTGCACCAAGAAATACTCATTCCAGTAACTGATAAAGGTGATGATGGCGACCACCGTGGCGCCAGGCCGCACCAGCGGCAGCAGAATGTAATAGATTAACTGCCAGGTGCTGCAGCCATCGATCTGGGCGGCGTCCTCGATATCCGTAGCTATGGTACGGAAGAAGCCGCGCATCATGTAGACGGCAATCCCCATGTTCATCGCCGCGTAGGGCAGGATGAGCGACCAACGTGAGCCCGACAGGCCAATCGATTGGACGAATAAAAACAGCGGCACGATAACCACGAACAGCGGAATGGTATCGCCCACCAGGAAAAGCGTGAATAGAAACTGCTGGCCGCGGAAAGACAGCCGCGCCAGGGCATAACCGGCCATCGTACTGGTGACCAGTACAATCAACACCGAAACGGAGGTGATCAGCAGGCTGTTGATGAAGAAGCGCAGCAGGTTTTCTTCCTGAAACAGGCGCAGGAAATTATCCGGGTTCAGGGTTTCCGGCAGCCCGATCGGGTTGCTGGTAAACTCGCGCTTGGTCTTAAACGCCATGCCGATGATCCAGACCATCGGACCAAGCATGAACAGCGCCAGCACGGTCAAGATCAGGTAGGTGCGCAGCGAAGCCAGCCTGCGGCGCAGGATGTGCCAGAAGCGGCGCTGCGGGAAAGACTGACCGGCGGGGATGGGGAGAGTTTTGGCCATCAGTATTCCAGCCTTTCTTT
The DNA here is from genome assembly GCA_046089985.1 of Chloroflexota bacterium. Classification (GTDB taxonomy): domain Bacteria; phylum Chloroflexota; class Anaerolineae; order Anaerolineales; family UBA4823; genus RBG-16-57-11. The sequence continues at coordinate 14,849 of JBJSYW010000622.1, read as the reverse complement.
CGCCAACCGGAAGGCCGGTCCAATCACCAGGGCGATCACCAGGATCAGGATGACCAGGCTGATTGCGCTGGAGTAGCCAAACTGCCGGCCGCGGAAAGCGATGCTATATCCGTACAAGCCAAGCAGTTCGGTACGGTTGCCCGGCCCGCCGGCGGTGAGCAGAAAAACCAGGCCGGTGGAGGAGCCGAAGGAGCTGCCTACAATCACCACGAAAGACATGAAGATGGTCTCGCGCAGCAGTGGAATGGTAATGTAGCGCAGGGTATGAAAAAAGCTGCTGGTCTCCAGCTTCGCCGCGTCATAATACTCGCTGGGAATGCCAGACAGCCCGGCCATAAACAGCACGACATGGAAGCCCAGCGATGCCCAAAGGATGGACAGGATGACGGACCATAAAACGGTGCTGTTGTTCCCCAGCCAGGGAGTTTGCAGCTCATCCAGCCCGATAAACTTGAGCGAATAATTAATCAACCCGGAAAAGGGGTCGTACATCAAGGTCCAGATCAGGGCGATGGCGGCAATTGAAAGCACCTGGGGGAGGAAAATGGCATTGCGAAAAAAGGTCATCCCCAGCCCACGGCGGGACAGGCTGACCGCCACCATCAGCGCACCGGGGATGATGGTGACCAGCGAGACAACCAGCACGATCAGGTTGACGCGCACGTCATTCCAAAAGCGGGCGGTGCTGAACAGGCGGATGTAATTCTCAAACCCCACGAACTGCATATCAGCGATGCCATCCCACTTAAAAAGCGAAATGCGCAGTCCCAAGAAGGCCGGGCCGACATAGAAGGTGATAAAGATCAGCAGCGCCGGGGCGACCAGCAGCCACCCGCGCAGGTCTTTCGATTTCCATACAGATGAGAAGCGAGGTTTCATGGGTATGTAATCACATGAGAATTATGGTGTGGCTCGATCAAATCAGGATTTCCCCGCGCCCCAGGGTGATCCGGGGCGCGGGGAGGTCTACAGCCGGCAGTGCTACCGGCCGGCCGCCGCCTGGAGCAGCGCGACGAACGCTTCGGGGGTGATTTCGCGGGCGAAGAGGGCCTGCATATTATTCAGCAGTTCTTCGGTGACCGGGGCAGGCAAGGTGGCGTCCCACCACGGAGCCACGTGGGCAGCCTGATTGACCAGGCCAACCATCTGAGGCACCAACCCATCGCTCGGTGCGCCTTCAAGTACGCCCTTGATAACCGAGATATTCTGCGTGTCATTCATAAACGAGAGCGCAGTCTTCGGATCGGTAAAGCCGTTCAAGAACTTCACCGCCGCTTCAGGGTGTTTGGAGTTGGACGAAACCCACAAGGCATCCGCGCCGCCCTGTACATCGGTCTGCGCATCCGGCTTGCCATCGGGGAACTTCGGGAAGGCAAACAGGCCGATCTGTGCATCGGCCGGCATACCGTCTTTGATATAGCCCAGCATCCACGGTCCCTGGAAGATCATGGCGCCCTGTTCCTGAGTAAACACAGCGTATTTTTGCTCACCGCTGATGCCATTATAGCCTTCCGGGAAGTAGCCGCGCTCATCCAGCAGTTGGACCAGCTGGCCGGCCTTGATAAAGCTGGGGGCGCTGTACTGGCCTTCCCCGTTCATGGCAGCATAGAACTCTTCATTGCCGCCGAGGCGGTTTTGAATAGAGGCGTAGATCGTCAGGCCAGGCCAGGCATCCCCATTGCCGAGCGCGATCGGGGTAATGCCGGCAGCCTTGAGCGCATCGCAGGCGGCCAGGAATTCATCCCAGGTCGGCTGCATGGGATCGCCCCACTGCTTTACATCCACGCCGGCTTTCTCAAACATAGCCTTGTTGTAGAACCAGAAGTTGGGTGCAAAGTACAGCGGCATGCACACGATTTTACCGTTGTGGCGGCAGTTGGCCAGGCCGGCTTCGGTAAACTTATCCGTGTCCAGCAGGCCGTCCAGGGCCAGCGCTTTGCCGTTATCGAAGGTTTTGAAGGAATCGCCGGCAGCGATCTGGTAGAAGATGTCCGCCGTAGTGCCCGAATCGAGCGCGCCGATCAGTTTAGTTTTGTACGGCTCGGTCTCGAAGACTTCCAATTTCACCTGGATATCGGGGTTGGCCTGATTGAAGGCGGCGACATAATTCTCCCACCACTGGGTGTAAGGCTCCGATTCAGGGATATCCCACATGGTGATCTGAACAGGCTCGGCGGCAGGCGCTGCAGTAGCGGGTTCAGCGGCGGGTGCGGAAGTAGCAGGTTCCGCTGCGGGGGCCTGGGTGGCAGGCGCAGCAGCAGGTGCACAGGCACCGAGCAGCAGCACCGACACAACCAGCAGAACAACCAGCGATGTAAAGCGGTTTTGAAGCATCTTTCCTCCTGTGAAATCTTTCGACTGATGAGAAACCGTGATATTCCACGCCTGGGGCACTGGACGCCTGTATTCAATTTCAAAACAGAGCCGAGGGATAAAGCACCGCTATACTCTACACGTGTAGTCTACACGTGTAGAGTATAGCATGATGAAATCGTTAATGCAAGAGGGAGTAGCGCACATTCCACGGCGATCACAAAACCTGGGCTTTTTTGTATCAGACGCCGGTAAGTCTCGGGGCCAGGCGCTCGCCGTTTGCTCAGAAGAACTATCTCGAAAAAGTTGAGCGGCGCAATGAGCCTGGTCGCAAAGGTGCAAAAATCACCCGCGCGCGGCCGGTTTTTTTACAGTACCGTAAGGCGCGTGCGTTGACATTTCGGGGCTGTCATCCTAAACTTGCTCTATGCTAGCCCGAGTCTACTCCTGTGCTTTGATTGGCCTGGAGGGGGTGATTGTCGAGGTCGAAGTGGATACCGGGGAGGGTCTGCCCGGTATGACGATCGTGGGGCTGCCGGACGCCGCGGTGCAGGAAAGCCGCGAGCGGGTGCAGGCGGCCATTCGCAACGCCGGCCTGGCGTATCCACGCAAGCGCCTGGTGGTGAACCTGGCGCCGGCGGCGGTGCGCAAAGAAGGCCCGGCGTATGACCTGCCGATCGCGCTGGCTACGGTAGCCGCCGGCGATCAGCTGGACCCCCATCGCCTGGACGGCAGCCTGGTGATCGGCGAGCTGTCGCTGGATGGGACGGTGCGCCACGTGCGCGGGGTGCTGCCGATGGCAGCGCTGGCGCGCGAGAAGGGCTTCCAGCGCATCTTCACCCCACCGTCCGACGCGGCCGAGGCGGCGCTGATCCCCGGGTTGGAGGTGTACCCGGCGGCGACGCTGTCGGCGCTGGTGGAGCACCTGTCGGGGCGAGCGCAGCTGCCGCGGCAGCCGGCGCTGCAGGCGGAAGATCTGCCGCCGGCGGCGGTGACCGATTTTGCCGACATCAAGGGCCAGGAGCACGTCAAGCGCGCCCTGGAAGTGGCGGCGGCGGGGGCGCATAACGTCTTGCTCAGCGGCCCGCCTGGGGCCGGCAAGACGCTGCTAGCGCGGGCGGTGCCGGGCATCCTGCCGGCGATGGCGGTGGACGAGGCGCTGGATGTGACGCGCATCTATTCGGTGGCCGACCAGCTGCCGGCCGATGCGCCGCTGGTGCGGACGCGCCCGTTCCGCTCGCCGCACCACACCATCTCGCACGCCGGGCTGGTGGGCGGCGGCAACCCGCCTCACCCGGGCGAGATTTCGCTGGCGCATCGCGGGGTGCTGTTCCTGGACGAGCTGCCCGAGTTCGGGATGCGCGTGCTGGAGGTGCTGCGCCAGCCGCTGGAGGACAAGCTGGTGACAATCAGCCGGGCCAACGGTGCGTTGACCTACCCGGCCGGTTTTATGCTGATCGGAGCGATGAACCCGTGCCCATGCGGGTATTACGGCGATCCGCTGAAACCGTGCAGTTGTTCCAGCGCAGCCGTGACGCGCTACCAGAAGCGCATCTCCGGTCCGCTGCTGGACCGCATCGATATCCACGTTGAAGCGCCACGCGTGGCCTACGAGAAGCTCAGCGACCGGCGGCTGGGGGAACCGTCGGAAGCGGTGCGCGGCCGGGTGGAACGGGCGCGCACCTGGCAGTGTGAACGCTTCGCCGGCTGCGCGGGGATCAGCTGCAACTCGGATATGCGCCCGGCGGAGGTGCGGCGCTTCTGCACCCTGGACGACGCCGGGCGGACGCTGCTGAAGACCGCCATGGCGCAGCTGAACCTGTCGGCCCGCGCCTACCACCGCGTGCTGAAGCTGTCGCGCACCATCGCCGACCTGGCGGGCAGCGAAACGATCCGTCCCAATCACCTGGCGGAGGCGCTGCAGTACCGTCCGAGGCTGGCGGCGGTATGATCTGATGCTGAATCCAGCCAAATCCTGACGCGCACGCCGCTGCAAAGCGCTTATCATCCTCCGCAGGGGAGACGGCGGGGGAGAGAAAGCCGATACAGGCGTGCACGATGAAGCGACTTTTTGCATCCGACCCGGCCTACGGGTTATATAACGAGCTGTGGGGGTTGTTCGCCATCGCGAAGAACCCGCAGATTTTCTTTGGTGAGGTGGACCTGGAGCCGGCGCAGATCCAGGAAGTGCTGGAGGCGCTGGAACACCACATGCAGATCCTGCTCGACGGTTTTCCGTTCGAGTTTGTCGAACAGATGGTGCGCATCCAATCCAGGTAGCGCGCGCGGGCTGCGAACCGCGCCCGCCGCCGTTTCAAGCACGGCAAGGTGAGATATAATGCGGGGACCGGAGTCCGGTCACCGCTATGGCTATCGTCAGTGTTTCTCACCTGCAGAAGACCTTCCGCTCAAAGCGCAAAGCCGCTGGATTGGGCGGCAGCTTGCGCGCCCTGGCCCGCCCGCAGTTCACCACCGTGGACGCGGTGCGCGATATCTCGTTCGAGATGCAGCCGGGCGAACTGCTGGGCTTTATCGGCCCCAACGGGGCCGGCAAGTCGACCACGATCAAGATCCTGACCGGCATCCTGCACCCCAGCGCAGGCCAGGCCAATATTCTCGGCTACACGCCATGGAAAGAGCGCCAGCAGCTGGCCTTCAAGATCGGCACGGTCTTCGGCCAGCGCCCGCAGTTGTGGTACCACCTGCCCGCTATCGACACCTTCACCCTGTTCGGCAAAATCTACGACCTGGACGACGCCCGGGCGCGCAAGCGCATCGCTTTCCTGGCCGAAGCCTTCGAGATCGGCGACCTGCTGGAAACCCCGGTGCGCAAGCTCTCACTCGGCCAGCGCATGCGTTGCGAGGTGGCCGCTTCGCTGCTGCACCAACCGCAGCTGCTGCTGCTGGACGAACCGTCGATCGGGCTGGACGTGGTGGCGAAACAGCACATCCGCGACGCGATCCGCACGATGAGCCGTGAGGAGGGGGTGGGTGTGCTGCTCACCTCGCATGACGCCGGCGATCTGGAAGCCCTGTGCCACCGGGTGATCATTGTCAACCACGGGCAGATCGTCTACCAGGATAAGGTCTCGAACCTGAAGCGCCGGTTCCTGACTCGCAAGCTGGTGGAGGTGCGCTATGCCGAGCAGGTGCCGCCGGATTTCCACCTGGATGGGATGGAGACGCTGAAGACCGGGCGCTACGGGGTCAAGCTGGCGTTTGATACCCACCATACCCCGGCGGATGCGGTGCTGGCGCGGCTTTCGGCAGCCGGCAGCCTGGTAGACATCACCATCTCGGACCCACCGCTGGAAGAGGTGATCGCAAGCATCTACGCCACCGGCGGGCCGGCGCTGGCCGGCGAGGGCGCATGAGCAAGTACTGGTCGATCTTCAAGATCCAGCTGGCCCAGAACCTGGCCTACCCGGCCGAGCTGATCGGGCGCAGCCTGGTGATCCTGCCGTTTATGTGGATCTTCTACCAACTGTGGCGGGTCACCCTCCAATCCGCTGGGACGAGCGAGATCAACGGGCTGACACTGCACAGCACGCTGTGGTATTTGATGATGGCCGAGACGATCGAACTGAGCCGGCCGCGGCTGGGCAACACCATCTCAGACGCGGTCAAGGACGGCTCGATCGCCTACATCCTGAGCAAGCCGTATGACTTCCTGCTGTACCACTACAGCTCGGCGATGAGCGAGACGCTGTTCCGGGCGGGGTTGAACGCGCTGGTGGGCGGGACGCTGGTATGGCTGCTGGTGGGCGCGCCGCCCAGCCTGGCAGGGCTGCCGGTAGTGCTGCCGGCGCTGCTGGGCGCATGGACGTTGAACTTCTGCATCTCAGCCCTGATCGGGCTGTCGGCCTTCTGGGTGGAAGACATCTCCGCCTTCCTGTGGATCTACCAGAAGCTGTCCTTCATCCTGGGCGGGCTGCTGATCCCGCTGGACTTCTACCCCGACTGGCTGCAGACCATCACCCGGGCGCTGCCGTTTGCCGCGATGACCTACGGCCCGGCGCGCCTGTTCGTATCGCCCTCGCTGCCGGCGCTGCTCTCCACCCTGGCGATGCAGGCGGCCTGGATCGCGGGGCTGGCGGCGCTGCTGGCGCTGGTCTACCGGCGCAGCATCGCCGCGCTGACGGTGAACGGAGGCTGACGGTGCGCCACCTGCCCTTCTTGCTGGCGGTCTGGAAGGCCAACCTGCTGTCGGCCATGGAGTACCGCGTCTCGTTCCTGACCCAGATGGTGGGCATGATCCTGAACGACGCGATGTATTTCATGATCTGGGTGGTGTTCTTCGACCGCTTCAAAGATGTGCGCGGCTGGGGGCTGGGCGATATGGCGGTCACGTTCGGGATCACCGCCAGCGCCTTTGGGCTGGTTTCGCTGCTGTTCGGCAACGCCTTCATGCTGGGCGAGATCATCACCAAGGGGCGGCTGGATTACTACCTGTCGCTGCCGCGGCCGGTGCTGCTGCATGCGGTCGCCAGCCGGTCGGTTTCCAGCGGGATGGGCGATGTGGTGTACGGGATTTTGAGCTTCAGCCTGTCTGGGACGGCCTCGCCGGGCGCGTTTGCGCGCTTTGTGCTGGCGGTGTGCCTGTCGGCGGCGGTGTTTGTGGCCTTTCTGATCCTGGTGCAAAGCCTGGCGTTCTGGATGGGCAGCAGCGCCAACCTGGCGCAGCTGGCGATCAACGCCATGGTCACGTTTGCGATCTACCCGATCACGCTGTTCGACAGCACCGCCCGGCTGATCCTGTTCACGGTCATCCCGGCGGCGCTGATGGGCGCAGTGCCGGCCAGTTTCGCCCGCCAGTTCAGCTGGCAGACGCTGGCCGAGCTGCTGGTGGGGGCGGCGGCGCTGCTGGCGCTGGCTGTGGCCGTATTCCAGACCGGCCTGCGCCGCTACGAAAGCGGCAGCGCCATGCAGACCGAGGTGTGAGCGCGCCGGCGCTCCACAACAGGCGGTGCAGAGAAGCGCCGGTCAGCAGGATCAGCGCGCCAGGGAAGGCCCGCCTCACATCTTTATTGTAACCGGACGGGGGAAATTTTCAATAGAAGAGTACGCGGCGCGGGCAGGATGGAGCGACGAGCGGCTGTCAGCCGTCGATCAGCCCATAGCGCAGGGCGATCAGGGCGGCCTGGGTGCGGTCTTCCACGCCCAGCTTGCTGAGGATGGCGCTGATGTAATTGCGCACTGTGCCGCGGGTTAGGAAAAGGCGCTCGGCGATCTCGGCGTTGGTCAGGCCCTGGGCCAGCAGGCGCAGCACATCCAGCTCGCGTTCGCTCAGCGTTTCGGCCAGGGTGCTGCCCTGTTCCGGGGCGGCCTGGGCCACGTGAGCAAAGAGCTTCCCAGCCACTTCCGGGTCGACATGCGTGCGGCCTTCGGCGGTGCCCTTGACCGCCTTGACCAGGTCCAGGCGCGGGGTGCCCTTCAGCAGGTAGCCGGCGGCGCCGCTGCGGATGGCATCGAAGACCCACTCGTCATCGCCATAGGTGGTCAGCACCAGGACCTTGATGTGCGGGAAGCGGTGGTGGATGGCCTGGGTGGCCTGGATGCCATTCATGCCCGGCATTTTCAGGTCCATCAGCACCACATCGGGGCGGGCCAACTGGACCTTCTCGACCGCCTCCAGGCCATCGGCGGCAGCGCCCACCACCTCGATCTCCGGGTCGGCGTCCAGGATCATCTCCAAACCGTCGCGCACCACGGCCTGGTCATCGCAGATCAGCACCCGGATCATGGATGGGCCTCCCAATCCAGGTGCAGGGCGGCGCCTTCGCCCGGGCGGCTGTCCAGGCTGAAATGCGCGTCGATCAGCTCGGCGCGTTCGCGCATCCCCTGCACGCCCAGCCCATCGCCGCTGAGGGCCTGCGGGGCAAAGCCCTGCCCGTCATCGCACACCAGCAGGCTAGCGCGCTGCGGGGTGGCTTCCAGGCGCACTTCCAGGCGGCAGGCGGCGGCGTGGCGAGAGACATTCTCCAGCGCCTCCTGGGCCACCCGGTAGAAACACAGCTCCACCTCCGGCGGCAGATCGTCGGTGCTCTCCGGCAGGTGCAGGTCGAGCTGCAAGTTGTGACGCTGGGCAAAGTCTTCAACCATCGAGCGCAGCGCGTCCACCAGGCCCAGCTCATCTAGCGGAGCGGCGCGCAGGTCGCTGAGCACACGCCGGGTCTCGTCCAGGCCCGAGCGCGTGGACGAGAGCATGCGTTCGAGCATACCCTGCGCCCGCTCGGGGATATCCTGCCAGACCGACAGGATGGCGTCGATCTGCACCGCCTGGGCGCTGAGGGTATGGGCCAGGGTGTCGTGCAGGTCGCGCGACAGGCGCACGCGCTCGCGGGTGGTGGCAAGCTGCTCCAGGCGGGCGGCGTGGCTGACCAGGCGCTGGTTGGCCTTGGCCAGCGCCTGGCCCTGGGCGCGCTGGGCGTCGGCCAGGCGGCTGACCACGAAACCTATTAGCACAAAGGTGACCGAGCGGGCGGTGAGGATGCCGTAGTAGACCAGCCAGGGAGGCGGGCCGTCCGGGCCGGGCATCTGGAAGTGCAGCGGGAGGAGCAGACTCAGCGAGATATCCAGGCCGGCGGTGAAGATGGTGAACCGGGTCACGCCGCGCAGGCTGTACTGCCAGGCCACCAGGATCAGCAGGATATATAAGAAAGGCTGAGACCCCCAGAAGAAGCGCTGGAAAGAGACCAGGTACTGCTCGATCAGGATACCGGCGGTAGCCAGCCCCAGGCCAAGCGGTATGAAGGCCCCGCCCAGGCGGCGGGGCAGACCCGGCAAGTACAGGTAGACGACCAGCAGCAGGGTATGCAGGATAATAAAAGCGATCACCCAGGCAGCATCAGTCCGGGCAGCCAGCTGCGGGCGTTCGCCGCCGATGTGCAGCAGCGACACCAGCGACAGGGCGGCAGCCGGCAGGCGCAGCCAGGCATAGAAGCGAAAGACCTGCAGCAGGCTGGGCTCGGGCGAAATTTTGCGCATATGTTGATGATAGCACACGGCGGCCCAATCGGGGGCTTGACCGGTGTAATCAGAGCGGCGGGTGGGGATATGACGCCAGTCATATCTTCGCCGGCGGATTGATGACCACCTTCACTGGCGCCCGGCAGGCGAATCGGGTAAGATATCTGCGGTGATCAGCGTGGTATCATCGTGGCCCACACCAATGCCTGTACTACGCTGATCACCTATCGCGTAAGGAGGACTGCAACCATGAAAAAATGGATCATCATCGCAATTGTCGTGCTCGGCCTGGCAGGCGGAGCCTATTATTGGTTTATTTTGCGCCCGGCCCAGGCATCCGCGGCCTCGACCCCGGCCTACACCACCCAGACGCTGGCGACCGGCGACCTGAAGGCCACCATCAGCGCCATCGGCAAGGTGCGCAGCCGACAGGCGGCCGAGATCACCTGGGCGGTGGCGGGGACGGTCGAGAGCGTGGCGGGCAGCATCGGCCAAAACGTGACATCCGGCCAGGAACTGGCGCGGCTGGAGCAGGCCTCGCTGCCGCAGGGGGTGATCCTGGCGGAGGCCGAGTTGTATGACGCCCGGCAAAGCCTGGACGACCTGCAGGCAACCGCCAACGAAGCGCGCGTCACCGCGATGCAGGACATCGTCACCTACCAGCAAGACGTGCGCGACGCACAGTACCAGCTGGATAACTTCACCACCCCCACCGACCAGAAAGACATGGACGCGGTGGAAGCGGTGAACACCACGGAAGCGGCGCTGGACCAGGCCCGCCTGGCCTTCGAGCCGTACCGCTACCTGTCGGTCAACGATGAGACCCGCCAGGATCGCCTGGAAGATCTGAACAACGCCCAGGCCAACTACAACACGGCCGTCAAGCGGCTGAGTTATGAGTACGACCTGGAAGTGGCGCAGAACAACCTGGACAAAGCCTTCGCCGACTATAACAAGTGGAAAGACGGCCCGGCGCAGGGCGAAGTGGACGCCGCCCAGGCGCGCATTGCGGCCCAGGAAGCGATCCTGGCGCAGGCCTGGCTGGAAGCGCCCTTCGCCGGCACGCTGACCACCGTCTACCCGCTGGTGGGCGACAAGGTCAGCGCCGGGAACCTGGCCTTCCGCATCGACGACCTGAGCAAGCTGTACGTGGATGTAGAAGTGTCCGAGATCGACGTGAGCCTGGTGCAGGCGGGGCAGCCGGCTGTGCTGACACTGGACGCGCTGCGCGGCCGCACCTACGACGGGATGGTGACGGAAGTCTCGCTGATCGGCACCGACAGCAGCGGCGTAGTCAACTACCAGGTGACGGTGGAGCTGACCAACCCGGACGCGCAGGTGCGCCCCGGGATGACCGCCGAAGCCACCATCACGGTGGCCGAGCGCCAGAACGTGCTGCTGATCCCCAACGAAGCGTTGAAGATCGAGAACGGGAAACAGGTGGTCAAGGTGATGAACGCCAATGGGACGCTGCAGACGGTGGAAGTGACCACCGGGGTGACCGGCGACCTGTTCACCGAGCTGGTGTCGGGCGACCTGCAGGCCGGGATGGCGGTGGTGGTGAGTTCGGGCGACGCAGCCAGCCAGACGCGTATGATGGGCCCGTTCGGGCGGCCGCCGCGCGACGAGAACCGCGACGACAGTAACAACCGCGGCAGCGGGCAGGGGCAGCCATGAGCGAACAGGTGGTAGACGTGCGCCAGCTGAGCAAGGTCTACCGGATGGGCGAAGTGGACGTTCGGGCCTTGAACGGGCTTTCGCTGACCATTGCCCGCGGCGAGAGCGTGGCGATCATGGGGCCATCCGGCTCGGGCAAATCGACGCTGATGAACATCCTGGGCTGCCTGGACCGCCCAACCAGTGGGGATTATTTCCTGGACGGCGAGAACGTGGCGCAGATGAGCGACGATCAATTGGCCGGGATCCGCAACCGGCAGGTGGGGTTCATCTTTCAAAGCTTCAACCTGCTGCCGCGCTCATCGGCGATGACCAATGTCGAGCTGCCAATGCGCTATGCAGCGGTGACGGCTAGCGAGCGCCGCCGGCGGGCGCGTGGCTCGCTGGAGGCGGTGGGCCTGGGCGACCGGGTCAATCACCGCCCACAGGAGCTTTCGGGCGGGCAGCAGCAGCGCGTGGCGATCGCGCGGGCGCTGGTCAACGACCCGGCGATCATCATGGCCGACGAACCGACCGGCAACCTGGACAGCAAATCGGGCAAAGAGATCCTGGAGCTGCTGCTGCGGCTGAACCGCGAGCGCGGCGTAACGCTGATCCTGGTGACCCACGACCCGAGCGTGGCGGCGCAGTTGGGCCGCATCATCACCATCCGGGACGGGCAGGTGGAGGAACACCAATGACCCTGCTGCAGTTATTCGTCGAATCGCTAGAAAGCCTCTCGGCCAACCGGGTGCGCTCAGCGCTGACCATGCTGGGCATCATCATTGGCGTGGCGGCGGTGATCGCGATGATGAGCATCGGCAACGGTGCGGAAGACGCCATCACCCAGCAGATCTCGAGCATTGGCACGAACCTGCTGTACGTGATGCCCGGCGGCGACGCCACCAACCCGCGCCCGCTGACGATGAAAGACGCCCAGGCGCTGCTCAGCCCGCAGTTTGCGACCAACATCGCCGCGGTAGCGCCGGTGCTGCAGGGGCAGGTGGAGGTGTCGATCGCCGGTGAAAGCACCAATACGTCGATCGTGGCGGTGACGCCCGATTTCTTCAAGGTGCAGACCGCCGATGTGACCGAGGGCACGCAGATCACCCAGGCCGCCCTGGACGACTACGCCGCAGTGGCGCTGATCGGCAGCGAAACCGCCACCGACCTGTTCAACGGCACCAGCGGGCTGGTGGGGCAGACGATCCGCATCCAGGGCCAGATCTTTCGCATCATCGGGGTACTGAAGGAGCAGGGCGGCACCGGGTTCAACAATCCCGACGACCGGGTGATTGTGCCGCTGACGACCGCCCAACTGCGCCTGCTGAAGCGCGACGCGCCGGGCGAGATCGACCTGATGTACGTGCAGGCCGCCAGCTCGGAGACGGTCACCAAAGCACAGGAGCAGGTGACGCAGCTGCTGCGCGCCCGCCACCGTGTCAACGAAGACGATGATTTCCAGATCATGAACACCCAGTCGCTGCTGGAGGCCGCCTCGCAGGTGACCGCCATCCTGACCGCCTTCCTGGGCGGCATTGCTGGGGTGTCGCTGCTGGTGGGCGGGATCGGGATTATGAACATCATGCTGGTGACGGTTAGCGAACGCACGCGCGAGATCGGCCTGCGCAAGGCGATCGGGGCGCGCAAAGCCGACATCCGGCTGCAGTTCATGGTTGAATCATCGCTGCTGAGCCTGGGCGGCGGGCTGATCGGCATCCTGACCGGCTGGGGCATCGCCCGGGTGATCGGGCAGATCGCCGCCGCGGCCGGGACCTCGCTGAACCCCAGCGTGACGATCGACTCGGTGCTGCTGGCTACGCTCTTCTCGGCTGCAGTGGGGCTGTTCTTCGGGATCTACCCGGCGAACCGGGCCGCCAATCTGCAGCCGGTGGAAGCGCTGCGCTCAGAGTGAGCTGTAGAACCGGGCGACGCGCGGCAGCAGCGAGGTGGTGACTTCGTAGTTGATCGTGCCGGCCAGCCGGGCCACCTCTTCGGCGCGGATGCGCTGCCCGCCCTGTGCGCCGACCAGCACCACTTCATCGTCCTGGGCCACATCGGGAGCAGCGCTTGCATCGACCACGAACTGGTCCATGCACACCCGGCCCATGATCGGGCAGCGTTGCCCGCGGATCAGCACTTCGGCCTTGCTGGAGAGGATGCGGTGGAAGCCGTCGCCGTAGCCCACCGGCACCAGGGCAGCCAGGGTGGGCCGGCGGGTGACATGGGTGCGGCTGTAGCTGACGCCGGCGCCTTCGGGCAGCAGGCGCACCCGGCTGACGGTGCTCTTCAGGCTCAGCGCAGGGCGGATCTCGAAGACCGGCGGCCACTCGTCAGAGGGGTCCATACCGTACATGGCAATGCCTGGGCGGACCGCGTCGAGGTAGGCCTCGGGGTAGCGCATTGCCCCGGCGCTGTTGGCGGCGTGGGCGATGGCGATGGGCACGTCGGCGGCGGCGACCGCCTGGCGAACCTGGTTGAACAGCTGCAGCTGGCCCAACACATAGCTGCTGTCAGCCCAGTCGGCGGTGGCGAAGTGGGTGAAGAGCCCTTCGATCTGCAGCCCGGGCAGGCTGCGCAGCCAGGCCGCAAACGGGGCGGTCTCATCCGGCAGCAGACCGTAGCGGCTCATCCCGGTATCCACCTTGATGTGGACCGGGATGACCTGCCCGGCGGCGGCGGCGCGGTCCGAAAGCGCCTGGGCGAATTCGGGGGTGATCAGGCTGGGGGTCAGGTGATGCTCAACCACCCGGTCGGCGCCATCCGGCGGGGTGTAGCCCATGATCAGCACCGGCGCGGCGATGCCGGCCTGGCGCAGTTCAATGGCTTCGGACAGGCGGTGCACCGCCAGCATGGCTGCGCCGGCGCGCAGGGCGGCCTGGGCCACCGGCACGGCGCCGTGGCCGTAGGCGTTGGCCTTAACCACCGCGATCACGCGCACACGCGGACCAACATGCGTTTGATAGGCTTTTACGTTGTGGGCAATGGCGCCCAGGTCGATCTCGGCCCAGGTCACCGCGCCGTTTAAGGTTGTGGGTCTCATGGGTCCTGTTATACCACCAATCCTCGCCCCGGGAACCGGCCAAGGCGCGAAAACTGCACGGCTGCGACAGCCGGTCAGTGGTAGCGCGGGTAGGCCCGGCGCAGCGGGAAATACCACGGGCGGCGCGAGTCGGGATCTTCCATCATCTCATACCATTCCAGGTCGATGCGCGGGCGCAATGGCGGGGGCTGGTCGATGCGCTCGAACAGGCGCTCCGGCAGGGGCGGCAGGCAGTCGCTGCCCCAATGCTCGCGCCACAGGCCCAGGGCGCAGTCCAGGTCGAGCAGGTCGGGTTGGCGCTCGGTGGGCAGGCCCATGCGGTTGGCCCACAGGCGGGCCCGGTAGGCGGGCAGCAGCCGCCCGGCAGGGTCCATCACGGCGATGTTGTGCTCCAGATCGGTATACAGGCCGCGGCGGGCGATGTTCGACGAACCGATCAGCGTCCAGCGGTCATCGATCAGGGTGGTCTTGGTATGCACCAGATCGGCCCGGCGGTAGACGCCCAGGCGCCGGCGCGCCTCCGGCGGCAAGCCGGGCAGCAGCCCTTCGAGCAGCGCCAGGCTGCGGTATTGCGACAGGCGCTCGCCGATCTGGTCCGATTCGCCGGTCGCCAGGATCACGCGCAGGGCGGGGCGGCGGCGCAGAGCCTGGTTGATCCAGCGCATCACCTCCAGCGACCACAGGTACTGGTCTTCAATGTAAATGTACCGCTCGGCAGACAGGATCGCCTTTTTCAGCCCTTCACGGACCTCGAAGCGGCCCTGGGGGGCAGCCGGCAGACCGGCGACGCGCAGGCGCGGCAGCAGTGGGCTGAGCGCGAAGCGGAAGGCGGGCAGGGTAAGCAGCGGCTGGACGCGGTGGACGCCGG
>JBJSYW010000621.1:0-8585 GCA_046089985.1 Chloroflexota bacterium | reverse complement strand
AGATGCACTGCGGCGGGCAGACCTTGGCGCAGATGCCGCACGAGGTGCAGCGTTCTTTGACTTCGCCGTTGGGGCCCTGTTCGTAGAGCAGGAAGGGAATAAAGCGGAACTCTTCCGGCACCGGCAGCTTTTCTTCCGGGTACTGGACCGTGAACACCCCGTTGGCGTCGCTGCTCATCCGGTGAGCCACGCCTTCTTTGGTGTAATAGCGCTTGCCCAACCATTGAATGTCTTCCAGATAGGTGTTGACAAAGCGCCGCAGCGTCACACCCATCCCTTTGATAATACCCTTTCCATCCATAGCGGTCACTCCCTATCCGTGCTAACGATCCGTTTCGCCCAGTACGATGTCGATCGAGCCAAGGATGGCGACCACATCGGCGATCTTATTGCCCACGCACATCGTTTCATAAGCCGACAGGTTGATGAACGATGGGGCGCGCACGTGATAGCGCCAGGGGTTCGGCTTGCCGGTCGATACGACGTAGAAGCCCAGCTCGCCCTTCGGGCCTTCCACCCGCCCGTACGACTCACCGGCGGGAACGCGCACCTGGTACTGCGGCTTGCCTTCCTGGATCGAGCCGTTGGGCAGGTCGCGCACCGCCTGCTGCAGGATGCGCAGGCTCTGGCGCATCTCGTCGATGCGGATCAGGTAGCGGTCATAGGTGTCGCCGTGATAGCGCACCGCCACGTCGAAGTCGAAGCGGTCATAGATGCTGTACGGGTCGGCGCGGCGGATGTCGTACGGCACACCCGAAGCGCGCAGCACCGGGCCGGCCTCCGAGAAGGCCACCGCCTGCTGCGGGGTCAGCACGCCCACACCTTCGGTGCGGGTGCGCACGATCTCGTTGTTGGTCAGGTACAGATCCAGCTCATCGATGCGCCGCGGCAGGCGGTCATACACCAGCTTGCGGATCTTCTCCAGGATGCCATCCGGCAGGTCACGCGCCACCCCGCCGAAGCGGAAGTAGTTGCACATCATGCGCGAACCGGAAACGGCCTCGAAGATGTCCAGAATCAGCTCGCGTTCTTCGATGGCGTACAGCGAGGGGGTGAAGTATGCGCCCAGGTCGTTCAAGAACATACCCACGGCAAAGATGTGGTTGCTGATCCGGGTCAGTTCAGCCATCATCACCCGCAGGTACTCGGCCCGCTCGGGCGGCTTGACACCCATCAGCTTCTCGACCGTGATGGCATAGGCGAAGTTGTTGCTCATCGACGACAGGTAGTCCAGCCGGTCGGTGTAGGGCATGTTCTGCAGGAAGGTGTTGCGTTCGCCGATCTGCTCGTGGTTGCGGTGCAGGTAGCCCACCACCGGCTTGAGCCCCAGCACCTCTTCGCCATCCAGCGCCAGGGCGATGCGGAACACACCGTGGGTGGAGGGGTGCTGCGGGCCCATGTTGACCAGCATCACTTCGGTGTCGAGCGGCGATTCGGGCCGGCGGGCCTGCGCCGAGCGGCGCAGAGCGGCGTACATCGGGTCATCCGCCGAACCGGTGAGTTCATCGGGGTTGAACCCCTCGGGGTACTGGACATTGGCCTTGAAGGGCAGCTTGTCTTCCACCCGGTAGACGTGCCCATCGGGCCAGCGGCTCTTGTAGGGCTTGTTCTCTTCTTCGTAGTACGGTTCTTTCCAGTCCTTGCGCAGCGGGAAGCCGTAGAAGCCGTCCCAGGTCAGGATGCGGCGCAGGTCGGGGTGCCCGTCGAAGATCACGCCCAGCATATCGTAGGCTTCGCGCTCTTGCAGCTCGGCGCCGGGGTAAAGCGGCACCAGCGACGGGACCACGCTGTTGGCCCGCGGCAGCGGCACGTGCAACACCAGCGGCCCGCCGCCGGTAGTGCGGAAGAAGTGGTAGACCGCTTCGATCTTATCTTCCGGGTAATAATCGGTGGCGGTGACCGAGGACAGGTAATCGTACCCCAACTCGTCGCGCACCATGCCAACCACCTCGAGCAGGTTCTCGGCTTTGACGACGTAGCCAGGATAGCCCTTGCGGGTTTCGGCAGTCACCGCGCCGGGGAAGCGCTGGGCCAGGTCTACCGCCTGGGTGGGATCGAGAACGGGCGTAGCAGTTTGTTGGCTCATGAGATCACTCCATCGGCGCCGGCCGGCTGGGCAGGAGCAGGCTCCACCTCGACTGGCTTCAAGGTAACTTCTTTGATCAGCTGTTTCTGGCGCAGGTCAATCAGGTCCGGCCCAAGCACCGGCTGGGGGATGGCGTCGGTCTTGTCCTTGGCATACCAACGCACCTGCTTCAGCGACTGGGCGTCGATGCGGCGCTGCAGAGTCATCAAGCCGTGCAGCAGGGCCTGCGGGGTGGGCGGGCAGCCAGGGATGTATACGTCGACCGGCAGGAACTGGTCGATGCCGGAGACCACGTTATAACCTTCTTTAAACGGGCCACCGCCCGAGGCGCAGGCACCCATGGCGATGACGTACTTCGGCTCGGGCATCTGGTTGTACAGGCGCACCAGGGTGACGACCATCTTCTTCGTCACCGTGCCAGAGATGATCATCAGGTCGGCCTGGCGTGGGCTGGCGCGCATGACTTCCATGCCGAAGCGGGCCAGGTCGTAACGGCTGGCGGCGGTGCAGATCATCTCAATCGCGCAACAGGCCAGGCCCGACAACAGCGGCCACACCGACCAGCGCCGGCCCCAGTTATAGATTTTATCCAGGGTGGTGATGGTCACCGTATTTTGCAGTTCGGGGGGGATATCGTACTTTGTATTCTGTATATTTTCACGTTTCATGTCACTCATGATGGATTAGCCTCCTCGATCCATTCTTTCACGATATCGGTCAGGATTGCATCATTCGCCAGCGCAGGATCGTCATCGAACTCCGCTAAAGCCAGCGTCCAACGGTAAATGTCCATCAGCGAAACCCGTTCCAGGTCCTGGTCGGGGCGCTGCTCAATCAGCGCCCGGGCAATTGCATACGAATCTTCCCAGGTCAACATCGGTTATATTCCATCAGCCATTATACCGTTAACAATTTTCGCGTCAACCTTATTTACCGCAATATATATCGCGCTAAATCGATTATACTTGCTGCATGCCATGAAGACCTCCCGCCAGCGCATCCTTGAATACATCCGCCAGCAGCGCGCCGTAACGATTGGCGAACTCAGCCAGGCGCTGCACTCCAGCGAGGCCAACATCCGCCATCACCTGAACGTGCTGCAAGAGCGCGGCCTGGTGACGGTGGTGGGCGAACGCCCGGCAGCCGGGCGCGGCCGGCCCACCCGCCTGTTCGGCCCGGCCCCCGAAACGCTGGGCGACAACCTGGACCTGCTGGCCGATGCGCTGCTGGCCGAGATTGCCGCCCGCCTGCCAGACGAGGCGGCCCAGGCGCTGCTGCAAGCCGCCGCCGGGCGCATCGGCGCGGCGCTGCAGGCGGCGTCGCCGCACAGTGGCGCCGGCCCAAGCGCCACTTCCCCGCGCAGCCCAGCCAATTCGCCGCCCGCGCCGGGTCCGGCAGCCGGGGCGCGCCAGGCGCTGCGCCTGCTGGCGGCGGTCCAGCAGCTCAACCTGCGCCATTACCAGGCCCACTGGGAACCGCACCCGGACGCCCCACGCATCATCATCAACCACTGCCCGTTCGCCGCCATCCTCGAGCGCCACCCTTACCTGTGCCGCCTGGACGCCGAGCTGCTCGCCAACCTGCTGGGCCAGCCGGTCGAGCAGACCGCCCGCCTGCTGGATACCGGTCACGGAGCGCGACGCTGTATTTTCAGACTCCAGCCGCGTTTTGATATATAATCAAATAAAGCACCGCCGCACCCTCATCTTCCTTCGAACATAGAAAAATAGGTCCATAACAAAAGGAGGGCCTGATGAACCCGAACACACCGATCAGTCGATCCCCTGTACGGATCATTTTGCCGTTCCTGCTGCTCGCCGGCGCAACGCTGGCCTGCACAGTGAATTTTGGGACGCCGGGCGGCTCCGGAGCGTCACAGGATCAATCGCTGCAGTTCACCCAGACTTCCGTCAGTCTGCAGATGACCGCCCTGGCGCTGCAGAACAGCCAGTTAAACGTCACTCAGACCGCTGCGGCAGCCGCCGTGGCCCAGCCGCAGCTCGATCTGCCCGCCACCCAGGCCGCCCTGGCGGCCCAATTGACCAGCGCCGCCCCGGTGCTCCCGATCATGCTGGACACCCCGGTGCTGCCCACCGAGCGCCCGCCCGAGGCGACCCAACCGCCCGCCCAGCCCCCGGCTCAGCCCGAACAGCCCGCCCCGGCCTCCGGCGATTTCAAACAATGGATGAACAGCGCCAGCATCCTGGTCTATGAAGACATCGTCGTCGATGCGAGCGAGACACAGTATGTAAAAAAGACCCTGGAAGGCATGGGCCTGCGCTACAAATGGGACGGCAACGCCCAGGGCCGGCTGAAGAGCGATATGCTGGCCGGCGGGCCAAACGGCCCCTGGGATCTGATCATCATCGCCGTCGAAGCACGCTCGGAAGTCTCGGGCGAGTATTTCGACTACCTGAACGACGCCCTGCGCCAGGGATCATCGGTGATCCTGGAAGCATGGCACCTGGACGAGGTTTCGGAAGGCACGATCAGCCCGATCCTGTCGCGCTGCGGCGTGACCGTCTACGAATACTTCCCCGATACCGACTCGACGCTGGATGTGCTGATGTACCAGTTGGGCATCCGCCACCCGATCCTGGAAGAGCCCAACAGCGGGCTGACCTTCACCAAGGCGCGCGATAAGTGGCTGTACAGCATGGACCTCGGCTCGCTGATGGCCTACACCGGGCGCGGCGACGCCCAGATCCTGCTCGGCACCGACGCCCAGAACAGAGACCAGGATGGCACGCTGGCGGTATGCATGAACGGCCAACTGATTTTACAGACCTTCAGCAGCCATTCCTTCCCCTACTCGGTGGACGGTCCGCTGTGGGAGAACATGATCTACAACGCGCTGCGCACCCGTTTTGAAAGCGGCGGGTAGCGCCGGTAGACTGCTAACAGACCAAGGAGGACAACATGGGTGGACACATCAACCCCAGGCCGCAGCGGCTGTTTTCGCCGGCGCTGGCGCTGCCCCTCACCGCGCTGGCCCTGGCGCTGCTGGCCTGCGCGGTCAACCTGAGCAGTAAAGACAGCCCACCGGCAGGGCCGGGCGGGCTGGAACTGACCCAGACGGCAATGAGCATCCAGCAGACCGCCATCGCCGGGCAAAACAGCGCCCTGGCGGCGGCCCAAACCGCCGCAGCCGCCCAGGCCACCCTGCCGCCTACCCCCGACCTGCCCGCCACCCAGGCTGCCCTGGCGGCCCAGCTGACCCAGGCGGCCCCCGCTCCCCTGCCAGTCGCCCTGGATACACCGGTGCTGCCCACCGACCGGCCCAGCCAACCTGCCCCACAGGCCAGCCCGGCCCCACCGCAGGACGACGCCGGTTTCGAAGCCTGGAAGAAAGACGCTCGCATCCTGGTCTATGAGGATATCGTGGTCGACTCGTCGGTGGTACCTTACCTGCGCAAGCTGCTGCCCAAGCTAGGCCTGGAACACGAGTGGGTGGGCAATGCCATGGGCAAGCTCAAAGACGGGATGTTGTACGAAAACTGGGATCTGATCATCATCGCCGCCGAGACCCGTTCGGGTGTCTCGGGCGAGTACTTCGATTATATGCGGGATGTACTCGATAAGGGCACCCCGTTCGTGCTGGAAGCCTGGTACCTGGACCGCGTTTACCAGGGGGCAGTCGGGCCGATCCTGGACCAGTGCGGGGTAGCCGTCGACCCCTATGTCCCGACCACCAAGACCACCAACGATGTAACCCAGTATGCGCTGGTCGACTCGCACCCGATCCTGGACCGCCCAAACAGCGGGTTGACCTTCACCGAGGGCTATTCCTTCTGGCTGCGCAGCGGTGACCTGGGTTCGCTGATGAGCCTGACCGGGGCTGGCGACGCGCAGCTGCTGCTGGGCATCGACCGGCGCAGCCGCCAGCAGGGCGGGACGCTGGCTACCTGCCTGGACGGCCTGCTAACCCTGCAGACCTTCAGCAGCCACTCGTTCCCCTACGATGTGATGGCCCCGCTGTGGGAGAACATGATCGACAAAGCGCTGCGCGTGCGCTACGCCAACCGTCGCTAACAGCTCGCCGCCGCAGGCAGCCTTCAAACCGGGCGCGCTGCCGCCGCGCGGCGTTCACTCGGAGTATAATGGGCGCTCGGAGGAGCACCATATGGCAGAAATTGGGCATTTTCTCGGCGGGGTGGCGGCGCTGATTTGGGACCCCAAAACCGGGCGCTACCTGCTGCTGCGGCGAGCGGCGACCAAGGACTTCTTGAGCGGCGCCTGGGAGTGCGTCACCGGGCGGGTGGACCAGGGCGAAAGCTACACCCAGGCCCTGCACCGCGAGGTGATGGAAGAGATCGGTGCTGCAGTCCAGATCGAGTTCATCGTCGGGCTGACTCACTTCTACCGCGGCCCGGCTTTGCCCGAAAACGAACTGCTGGGCGTCATCTTCGGCTGCACGCTGCGCGGCCCGGGATCGGTCAGCTATGGCGTGGAACACTCCGAACTGCGCTGGGTGAGCCTGGCTGAAGCCGAGGCGCTGCTGCCCCCCGATCACTGGCTGCGCGAGGTCTTCCGGCGCGCCGAACTGCTGCGCGCTCAGCTGCCGGATGCGCTGCGGCAGGAGTTTCACAGCCAGGGCTTCGACCTCTAATCTCTACTGACCCCATCACGGAGGCGGATGAATTTCTACAAATATCACGCCCTGGGCAACGACTACCTGGTCGTCCATCCCACCGACCTGGCGCAGGCCCCTGAGCAGGGGCTGATCCGCCGCATGTGTGAGCGCCACACTGGCGCCGGCTCCGACGGCCTGTTGTATGGCCCGCTGCAGGTCAATGACACCGAGATGCAGCCCGGCGCAGCGCTGGCCTTTGGGCTGCGCATCTTCAACCCGGATGGCAGCGAAGCCGAGAAAAGCGGCAACGGCCTGCGCATCTTCGCCCGCTTCCTGTGGGACAGAGGGCTGCTGCAGGCCGACCCGGACACGCCCGGGGCCAGCCGCCCCTTCTATGTGCACACCGCCGGTGGCATCGTTAGCATCGTCGTGCAGGATCACGGCGGGCTGGCGCAAGTCGAGATGGGCCGGGCCAGCTTTGACAGCCGGCGCATCCCGGTGCTTGGCCCGGAACGCCAGGTGGTGGACGAGCCGCTGCAGGTGGGCGGCGAAACGCTGCGCATCTGCGCAGTGACGATGGGCAACCCGCACTGCGTGGTGCTGAACCGCCCCGCCGATGAAGCCACCGCCCGCCGGCTGGGGCCGCTGATCGAGGTCGAGGCGTGCTTCCCCCGCCGCACCAACGTGCAGTTTATGGAAGTACTTGACCGCCACAACCTGCGCATCGCCATCTGGGAGCGCGGCGCCGGCTACACGCTGGCCTCCGGCTCCAGCAGCTGCGCCGCGGCCGCCGCCGCTCACCGCCTGGGGCTGACCGATCCGCAGATGACCGTCCACAACCCGGGCGGGCAGATCCAGATCCACATCGCCGCTAATGGCCTGATCCGCATGACCGGCCCGGTGGCGCGTGTCTACGCCGGGCGCTGGGAGGCCGACTGATGCTGCCCCGCTCACGCCAAAGCGCTCTGTGGCTGAGCCTCGCGGCGGTGCTGGCGTTCTCGCTGACCAGCGCCATACTCAACCTGCTGCTGCCCTACCTGCTGACCGGCGACGTGCACAGCCTGGTAGAACGGCCGGAAGCGCTGCAGCAGCCCGGGGGGCTGCTCTCGCTGGTATTGGTGCTGCTGGTGGTTGAAGTGGTTCTGGCGCTAATCGGCTGGCTGTGGATCTACCGCTACTTCGGCGAGCGCTACTACGGGCAGCGCGGGTTGGTTTTCTGGGCGCTGTTTGGCCTGCTGCTGGCGCTGCTGCTCAAGCTGCCCGATTACCTGCCCGGCGGTGGGCCGGCTGCCCTGACCGGCGCCTGGCGGGCGATCAGCGCTTTCCCGGCTTTCTTCCTGGCACGCCGGCTGGCCGGGATCCGCCCCGGGCATAAAGCGTAACCGGCGGCGGGCTCTGGCCGCTGCCGGTTTAAACCGCTCACGGCGGATAGATCACCGGCAGGCAGATCACCAGCGGACCGCTAGCCGCGCAGTCCCAGGAGCGGGTAGACCTGCAGCGGCAGTTCCTTGCCGCGCACCAGCAGCGAAAGCTCCGGGCCGGCTTCGGCCGCCGCGCCCAACGAGCGGTAGACATCGCCGGAGATCAGCACTTCCCCGGCGGCAGCCTGGTCGCACAGGCGCTTGGCGGTGTTGACCACATCGCCGATCACGTCGTAGGCTTTGATCTCCCGGCTGCCCATCAGCCCTTCCACCACCGGGCCGCAGTGCACCCCCACTCCGGCGCCCAGCCCCAGACCCGACAGCACCCGGGATTCTGCGCGCTGCAGCTCCAGGGCGGCCTGCACCGCCGAGAGCGCGTCGGGGAAAATCACCATCAACTCGTCGGCCGAGAGCTTGGCCTTGATCGCCCGGCTGCCGCTCCACACCTGCTCACCGGCGGCAAAATATTCGTTCAGCATGCTCACCACCCGCTCGGGGCTTTGCG
>JBJSYW010000620.1:0-13784 GCA_046089985.1 Chloroflexota bacterium | reverse complement strand
ACCCTGGTCGAGGGTTGGCAGCTGCTGCGCGGCGCGCTGCAGCGCGGCTGACCATTTTATTTTCTGAGCAAATCCGGTATGATCGAGGTAGAGAACATGAACCATAGCATTTCACCCCCCTGTTCGATCGCCGACTTATTCACCCGCCAGGCCGCCCTGACGCCGGAGGCGGTCGCGGTGCAAGCCGGGGAGCAGCGCCTGACGTACCAGGCGCTCAACCGGCGCGCCAACCAATTGGGGGGGTACCTGCAGTCGCTGGGCATCGGCCCCGGGCGGCCGGTGGCGATTTGCCTGGAGCGCTCGCCCGAGCTGCTGATCGCCATCCTGGGGGTGATGAAAGCCGGCGGAGCGTATGTTCCGCTCGACCCGGCCTACCCCGACCAACGGTTGAGTTATATGCTGGAAGACAGCGCAGCGCAGGTGCTGATCACGCGCAGCGGGCTGCAGCCCGAACTGGTGCGCTTCGCCGGGCAGTGGGTGCTGCTGGATGAGCCGCAGGCCTTCCAGCAGCACAGCCCAGACGACCTGCCGCCTGCAGCCCAGGCCGACGATCTGGCGTATATTATGTACACCTCCGGCTCGACCGGGCAGCCGAAGGGGGTGATGGTGGAGCAGCGCGGCTGGCTGAACTACGCCCCACAGGCGGCGCGCACCTTTGGATTGGAGCCGGGGGCGCGGGCGCTGCAGTTCGCCTCGATCAGTTGGGACACCAGCGCGGAGGAGATCTTCCCCTGCCTGGTGAGCGGGGCGACGCTGGTGCTGCGCAGCGCCGAGATGGCCGACTCGATCCAGCGCTTCCTGGAGAACTGCGCCGCCTGGGAGATCACCCACCTGACGCTTCCGACCGCCTTCTGGCATGAGTTGGTGACGCAGCTGCATGAGCAGGGGCTGCGCCTGCCGGGATCGCTGCGGGTGGTCAATATCGGCGGGGAGCGCGCCCGGGGCGAGATCTACGCGCAGTGGCGCCGGCTGGCCCCGCCCGAGCTGCGCCTGTTTAACACCTACGGGCAGACCGAATGCACCGCGGTGACGACCTGCGCCGAGCTGGGCGGCGACCTGGCGGGCGGGGTGGTGCCGCTGGGCCGCCCGGTGGAGAACGTGCAGGTATACCTGTTGGACGAAACCCTGCAGCCGGCGCCGGACGGCCAACCCGGCGAATTGTACGTGGGCGGGGCCGGGGTGGGGGGCGGCTATCTGAACCGGCCCGAGCTGACCGCCGAGAAGTTCATTGCCAACCCGTTTGGCAGCGGTCGGCTGTACCGCACCGGCGACCTGGTGCGCCGTATGAGCAGCGGGGGGCTGGAGTTCGTGGGGCGAGTCGACCAGCAGGTCAAGCTGCGCGGGATCCGCATCGAACCGGGGGAGATCGAGACGGCGCTGGCGCAGCACCCGCAGGTGCGGCTGGCCGCGGTGGTGGGGGTGCCGCCCGGGCCAACCCCCGACTACCTTGCCGGCTACGTGGTGCGCAGCCGGGGGGCAGCCACCAGCGCGGCCGAGCTGCGCGCCTGGCTGGGCGAGCGGCTGCCCAACTTCATGCTGCCGGCGGCGATCGTGTTTATCGAAACGCTGCCGCTGACCCCCAACGGCAAGCTGGACCGGGCGGCCCTGCCCGAGCCGGATTTCGCCGCGCCCGCAGCAAACCAGGCGGCGCTGAGCGATACGCAGGCGCGCCTGGCGGAGATCTGGCAGGAAGTGCTGGGGCTGCCGGCGGTGGGCCTGGACGACGATTTCTTTCTGCTGGGCGGGCACTCGCTGCTGGCGACGCGGGTGATCGCCCGCGTGCAGCAGCGCTTCAACCTGGACCTGCCGCTGCGGGCGCTGTTCGAGGCCCCCACCCTTGCCGGGCTGAGCGAGCGGCTGGAGAGCCTGGCAGGAGCAGCAGGGGCGAACAGCGGCGAGCGCCCGCCGGCCCTGGAACGGCGCGCCCCGCATGACCCGCTGTACCTGTCGTTCGCCCAGGAGAGCCTGTGGTTCCTGGATTTGATGAACCCGGGAAACGCTACGTTTAACATCTCGGATGCCATCCGGCTGCGCGGCCCGCTGGACACAGTCGCCCTGCAGAGGGCGCTGAACCGGCTGGTGGCGCGCCACGAGGCGCTGCGCACGCGCTTTGAGAACCTGGATGGGCAGCCGCGCCCGGTGATTGCGGAACGATTGGAGATCGACCTGCCGCTGGTCGACCTGAGCCGGCTCGAGCAAGATAAGCGCACGGCGGAGGCGCTGCGGCTGGGGGCCGAGGCGACCCTGGAGCCGTTCGATCTGCAGCGTGGGCCGCTGCTGCGGGCGCTGCTGGCTCGCCTGGGGCCGGACGATCACATCCTGATCGTGATGACGCACCATATTATCTCCGATGGCTGGTCGATTGCGATCTTCTTCAAGGAACTGTCGGCGCTGTACGCCGGCATGCTGCGCGGCGGCGAACACGGGCTGCCGCCGCTGCCGGTGCAGTTCGCCGACTATGCGCTATGGCAGCGGCGCTACCTGCAGGGGGAGCGGCGGGAGGCCGCGCTGGGGTACTGGCGCAAAACGCTGAAGGACGCCGCCCCGCTGCAGTTCCCGCTCGACCACCCCCGCAGTGCGCTGCGCTCATTCCGCGGGGCGCGGCTGCCGGTGCGCTTCCCGGCCGAGTTCACAGCCCGGCTGCTGGCCTTTGGGCGGGCCGCCGACAGCACGCTGTTCATGGTGCTGCTGGCGGCGCTGCAAGCCACGCTGGCGCGCTACACCGGGCAGACCGACATTACCGTTGGAACCGCCATCGCCAACCGCCACCAGCCCGAGCTGGACGGGTTGATCGGAATGTTTATCAACACGTTGGTGCTGCGCAGCGACCTGGACGGCAACCCCACCTTCCGCGAGCTGTTGGGGCGGGTACGTGAGAACACCCTGGGCGCTTATGCCCACCAGGCCCTGCCGTTTGAATTGATTGTGCAGGCGCTGCACCCACAGCGAGCCGCCAACCGCCACCCGTTCACCGACGTGATGCTGTTCCTGCAAAACGTCCCGCCGCCGCGCCTGGAACTGCCGGGCGGCGCGGCCGAGTTTATCGAACTGGAGCAGCGCACCACCGGTTTCGACTTCGCTTTTGACCTGACCGAGACGCCCGAGGGGCTGCAGGGCTTCTGCGAGTATGATACCGAGCTGTTCGACGAGCGTACGCTGGCGCGGCTGATCGAGCACTTCCAGACGCTGCTGGCCTCTGCCATCCAGCACCCGGACGAACCGCTGGCCTCGCTGGCAATGCTGACCCCGGCCGAGCGGCGGCAGCTGCTGGTGGACTGGAACCAGACCGGGCGCGACTACGCCATCCCCGGCGGGGCAGCCGCCACGCTGCCGGACCTGTTTGAACTGCAGGCGGCGCGCACGCCAGACCGGATCGCGGTGCGCTGTCGCGAGCAGGCGTTGAGTTATGCCGAGCTGGAACGGCGCGCCAACCGGCTGGCGCATCACCTGCAGAACTGCGGGGTGGGGTGCGAGTCGATCGTGGGGGTGTACCTGGAGCGTTCGATCGAGATGGTGGTGGCGGTGCTGGGCATCCTGAAAGCCGGGGCGGCTTACCTGCCGCTCGACCCGTCCTACCCGCTGGAGCGGCTGCAGTTCATGCTGGGTGACGCGCAGGCCGGCTGGCTGGTGATCGACCCGACCCAGCGCGGCAAGTTCAGCGCCTACACCGGGCAGGCGATCGATATGACGGATGGGCGGCTGGCAGAGCTGGCGGATACACCCCCGGCGCGCCGGGTGAGCGGCGAGAACGCCTGCTATATCACCTATACCTCCGGCTCCACCGTGCGGCCGAAAGGGGTGGTGGGGCTGCACCGGGCGGCGCTGAACCGGCTGTCTTGGGGCTGGGAGACCTACCCCTATCGCCCGGACGAGGTGATGTGCCAGAAGACCGCCTTGAGCT
Organism: Chloroflexota bacterium; assembly: GCA_046089985.1. Classification (GTDB taxonomy): domain Bacteria; phylum Chloroflexota; class Anaerolineae; order Anaerolineales; family UBA4823; genus RBG-16-57-11. The sequence continues at coordinate 9,883 of JBJSYW010000620.1, read as the reverse complement.
TTGTCGACGCGGTGTGGGAGATCTTCAGTTCGCTGCTGGCAGGTGTGCCGCTGGTGGTGATCCCGGACGAGGCGCTGAAGGACACGCGCCGCTTTGTGGAAACGCTGGCAAGCGAGCGGGTGTCGCGGCTGGTGCTGGTGCCGTCGCTGCTGCGCCTGATGCTGGATATGTTCTCCGATCTGAACCGGCGGCTGCCGCAGCTGACCTACTGGGCCGCCAGCGGCGAGGCGCTGCCGCCGGAGCTGGCCGAGCAGTTCACGCGCCAGATGCCGGGCTGCCTGCTGCTGAACCTGTATGGGATGTCGGAAGCGGCGGCCGACTCGCTGTACTACGAGATCCGCCAACCCGGGACGCCGGTGCGGGTAGGCCGCCCAATCGCCAATACGCAGGTATACCTGCTGGACAGTCACCTGCAGCCCGTGCCGGTCGGCGTTACCGGCGAGATCTACGTCGGCGGGCTGGGGCTGGCGCGCGGCTACTGGCAGCGCCCGGACCTGACTGCAGAGCGCTTCCTGCCGGACCCGTTCAGCAGCGACCCGGCGGCGCGGCTGTATAAGACCGGCGACCTGGGCCGCTACTGGCCAGACGGGATGATCGAATACCTGGGACGGTCCGATTTCCAGGTCAAGATCCGCGGCTTCCGCATTGAGCTGGGCGAGATCCAGAACGTGCTGCTGGGCCACCCGGCGGTGAAGCAGGTGCGGGTGATCGCCATCCCGGCGGCGGTGGGCAGCGCCGATGGGCCGCGGCTGGCGGCCTATATCGTGCTGAACGAAGGCACGCCGGCTTCGCAGGCCGAGCTGCGCAAATTTGCCGCCGCCAGCCTGCCGGAGTACATGCTGCCGTCAGCCTGGGTATTCCTGGAGGCCTTCCCGCTGACCCCCAGCGGCAAGGTCGACCAGCGCAGCCTGCCGCTGCCCAGCAGCGCCGCCGGGCTGGAGAGCGTGCAGAGCTACGCCCCGCCGCGCGACGAGTTGGAACTGCGGTTGGTCAAGCTGTGGGAGCACCTGCTGAAGCGTGCGCCGGTTGGCATCCACGACAACTTCTTCGAGATCGGCGGGCACTCGCTGCTGGTGGTGCGGCTGATGACCGGGCTGGAGCGTGAGCTGGGCAAGACGCTCTCGCTGGCGCTGATCTTCCACGCGCCCACGATCGCCCAGATGGGCGAGGCGCTGCGCGACCAGGGGTGGCGGCCGGCCTGGTCGTCGCTGGTGCCGATCCGGCCGCAGGGAGCGCTGCCGCCGCTGTTCTGCGTCCACGCCGATGGTGGAGCGTTCTTCTATGCCCGCTTCGCCGATTACCTGTCGCCGGAGCAGCCGTTCTACGGGCTGCAGGCGCGCGGGCTGGACGGGGTTGAGCCGCCGTTTACCCGGGTGGAGGACATGGCGGCGCACTACCTGGCTGAGATGCGCACCATCCAGCCATGCGGGCCGTACATAATCAGCGGGTTCTCGATGGGCGGGGTGGTGATCTACGAGATGGCGCGCCAGTCAGTGGCCGCCGGCGACCCGGCCCCGCTGGTGGTATTCCTGGATGCGCCCAGCCCGGCCTATTTCGAGGAGCAAGACACGCGCCTGTCGGGCAAGCTGGACAACCTGAAACGGATGGGCTTTGACGAACGGATGCAGCGCGTGCAGCACCGGCTGGGCCAGCGCTACCGCTGGTGGAGCAGCGAACTGCTCTCGCGGCTGTACCTGCGCTTCAACCGGCCGCTGACGCCGGCGCTGCGCATCCACCGGGTGCGCGAGATGAACCACCAGATCGCCGACGTCTATACCCCGCAGCCCTACGCCGGGCCGATCACGGTGCTGCGCGCCAGCCTGCAGACGCGGCGGGCGGCGCCCGACCGCACGCTGGGCTGGGGGCGCTATGTGAGCGGCGAGATCCGCGACCTGGAGATCCCCGGCGACCATGAGACGATTTTCCACGAGCCGAACGTGCGCGTGATGGCCGAGACGCTGCAATCGGTGATTGACCGTTGGTTAGCGGAGCCAAAATGAAGCTGCGAATTGCCCAACTGCTCGACACGCTGTACTGGGGCGGCGCCCAGCGGATGCAGATCTTCCTGGTAGAGACGCTGGCGCCGTTGGGGATCGACCTGACGGTGATCGACATGAGCGAGTCGATCAACTCGCTCGTCCCCGGGCGGCTGCGCGAGCTGGGGGCGCGGGTGGTGCAGTTCCCGTTCGACGGGCTGTTCAGCCCGGGGGCGTTTGTGCAGTTATGGCGCTTCTTACAGGCTGAGAAGTTCGACCTGCTGCACACCTACCTGACCCACGCCAATACGGTGGGGCCGCTGCTGGGCAAGCTGAGCGGCACACCGGTAATCGCCTCGCTGCGGGCGGCCGATTTCGAGTACAAGACCTTCACCCGGCGGCGGGAGCTGCTCGAACGGCGCTCGATCCAGGCCTTTGCGGCGGTGACGATGGCCAACGGGATTGTGGTGGGCGAGTTCGCCCGGGCGCGGCTGGGCGCGAAAGCGCCGGTTGCGGTGATCCCGAACGCCATCGAAAGTCTGCCGCCGCTGGCAGACGCCGAACGGCTGGCGCTGCGCCGGTCAGTGCTGGGCGATGCGCCCGGGCCGCTGGTGCTATCGGTGGGGCGGCTGGTGGAGCAGAAGGGCTTCCCGGATCTACTGGACGCCTACGCGCAGGTGCAGGCCGAGTTCCCGGGCAGCCGGCTGGCAATCGCCGGGGAGGGCGAGCTGCGGCCGCTGCTGGAAGGGCAGATCGCCCGGCTGGGGCTGGCAGGGCGGGCGGTGCTGCTGGGGCTGCGCCCAGACGCGCGCCGGCTGATGGGCTGCGCCGACATCTACGCCAACTCGTCGGTGCTGGAAGGCACGCCGGTGACACTGCTGGAAGCGATGGCCAGCGGGCTGCCGGTGATCGCCACACGCGTGGGCGAGGGGCCGCACCTGCTGGACGGTGGAGCAGCCGGCCTGCTGGCCGACGCGCATGCCCCCGATCAGCTGGCGGAGGCGCTGCGCCGGCTGCTTGGCTCGGCGGACGAACGCGCCCGGCTGGGGCAGGCAGCCCGGCAGCGGGTGGAGCTGTGCTACAACCGGGAGGCATGGCGCAGCAGCCTGCTGGAACTGTACGCGCAAGTCAGCCCACGCGCGGGCGAGTTCGTGACGCAGCTCAAGGCGGGGCAGGCGGCGCGCTAGCTCCAACCCGGTAATTTCCAGGGCCAGGATCAAATGGAGGGAGCAGAGACTGCCGCACTGCGCGCGGCAGACAGGCGCGCCTGGGGCTTGACAAAGTGTTTATACTACACTATACTTTGTGTAGATTATACACTTCTCAACAAGGAGCGCAATGATGGACTGGCACACCCCTTCCGAAGCAGACCGGCGGCAGTTCAACCCGGCGCAGGTATTCGCCGCCGGGCTGGCGCAGCACCACCTGGCGAACACGGCTTACCCGATCGCGCACCTGACCACCATGCGCCCATACCGGGTGCCGCGCACCGAAACGCAGCCGGCGGCGGTGCAGGCCTGGCAGGGCATCCAGCGCCTGGGGCTGTACGTGCACGTGCCGTTCTGCCAGGCGCGCTGCAGCTACTGCGAGTACACCGTGCTCGACCCGGCCTGCAGCGCGTCGAGCGAAGCACGCTATTTCGCTGCGCTGCAGCAGGAGTTCGCCCTGTACCGGGAAGCGCTGGACACACCCGCGAAAACGCTGATCGGTTTTGACATCGGCGGGGGGACGCCCTCGGCGGTGGAAGTGCGGCAGATCGAGGCGGTGCTGTGGGCGGCGCGGGAGGCCTTCCGACTGCCGGAAGGGGTGCGGATCAGCATCGAGACCACGCCGCGCATCGCCGCAGCCGAGCCGGAGAAGATCGCGGCCTATTACGCGCTGGGCATCCGGCGCATCAGCATGGGGGTGCAGACGATCAACCCGCGACTGCTGGAAGCGGTGGGACGCCCCCACACCTCGGTCACCTTCAACCTGCAGGCCGTCGAGGCAATCCGCTGGGCGGGGTTTGAGCGCTTCAATGTGGACGTGATGTACGGTTTCGCCGGTCAAACGCTGGGCAGCCTGGAGGCGACCCTGCAGCATGTGATCGGGCTGGGGCCGGAATACGTGACGTTGTACCGGATGCGCTACAAGGGCACCCGGCTGGCCGCTCAGGCCGGGCGGGTGACGCTGGACGAGGCGCTGGCGCAGGCCCGGCTGGCCAAAGATCTGCTATGCGCGGCGGGCTACCACGGCTCGCCGGGCAAGAACACCTTCAGCCGCCTGGCGGACGAGGCCGGGACGAGCGATTACCTGACCCAGCGAGTGGTGCACGGTACCCCCTACCTGGGGCTGGGGCTGGGGGCGCAGTCGCTGGCGCAGCACACCCTGGCCTATAACAGCGGCGCAGCCGATAAGCGGCTGGAGGCCTACTGCCGCCAGGCGGGCAGCGGGCTGCTGCCAATCCAGGACCTGTACCACCTCTCGCAGGCGGGAGCGATGGCGAAGATGATCTCGGTTTCGTTCTACTTTGGCGAGATCGCCCTGGACAGCTTCCAGGCGAAGTTCGGGCTGGGGCTGGAGCAGGCATTCCCGGACGAGGTGGACTTCGTGCTGCGGGAGGGGTTTATGGCCTATCACACCCCGCCGGGCGCGGCAGCCGCGGACCTGGGCGGCGGGGAATGCCTGGCGTGGGGCCGGCAGGCCGTCTTGCGACTGACCGAATGGGGCGAGCGGCATGTCAACGGAGTGATGGCGCTGTTCTACGCCGGGGCGGTGAAGCAGCACCTGCTGGAACTGCCGGGGAGCACGCAGCCGGGACGCGCGGCTGCCGACGAGCGGCAGGCGGCAGGCGAACGGCAGGCGGCAGGCAGCCGGGCAAGAGCCGCCGCGGCGGGCTGACGCGCACTGGAAAGGAGTCAAGCAGTGGTCAAATTCGCCAATATCCTGTTTTCGGGACCGTGCACAGCGCACTGCCCGTTCTGTATCGGGCGGCAGATCGACCCACGGCTGAACCACAACAACCTGGACGAGTACCCGCCGCGCGGCCTGGAGCGCTTTATCGAGCTGGTGCGGCAGCACAGGATCACCGAGCTGGCGCTGACCGGCAGCAACACCGACCCGCAAGCCTACCGGCACGAGGCGCGGCTGATCGAGCGGCTGCGTGCCGAACTGCCAGGCGTGCGGCTTTCGCTGCACACCAACGGGCGGCTGGCGCTGCAAAAGATAACCGAGTTCAACCGGTATGACCGGGCCAGCGTGTCGCTGCCGTCGTTTGACCCGGACATCTACCGGGCGTTGATGGGCGTAGCCGGCCCGCCCGACCTGGAGCGGCTGCTGGCGCTTGCGCACATCCCAGTCAAGCTGTCGTGCGTGCTGGCTGAGGCCAACCAGGGCGAGATCGGGGCATACCTGGAACGCTGCCAGGCGCTGGGGGTACGGCGGGCAGCGCTGCGCAAGCTGTATGGCGACCGACGGCCTTGGGCGGCGCTGCTGCCGCTGGACGACCCGGCCTGGCAGGCGCAGGGCGAGTTCGCCGGCGCCCCGGTCTATCGCTTCCAGGGGCTGCAGGTGACGCTGTGGGATTTTGAGGCGGTGCAGGCGCAGGCGCTGAACCTGTTCAGCAGCGGGCTGATCAGCAGCGCGTATCACCTGGTGGGCGTGCGCCCGGAGGGCAAGCTGCAAAAGATGGCCGGATAGGCCGGCCATCTTTTGCACGAAATCAGCCGGCGTGCGCTGCCGGCGTGCGCTGCCGGCGGCGCGGCATCCGGATTATACGCCGGCGGCGGCGAAGACGGCCGAGACCAGTTCCCGGGCTTCGCCCTGCAGGCGGGCCAGGTGTTCGGCCGAGGTGTAGCTTTCGGCGTAAATTTTATAGATATCTTCCGTGCCGGACGGGCGAGCGGCGAACCAGCCCTGCTCGGTGACCACTTTCAGGCCGCCGATGGGCGCATTGTTGCCGGGGGCGCGCACCAGGCGGGCGGTGATCGGCGAGCCGGCCAATTCATCGGCTTGAACCAGTTCGGGCGACAGGTTGCTGAGCACAGCCTTCTGCGGGCCGGAGGCGTAGGCGTCGATGCGGGCGTAGTAGGTGCAGCCGAACTCGTCTTCGAGCTGCTGGTAGACTTCGCCCGGGTCACGCCCGAGCACGGCGGTCATCTCGGCCGCGAGCAGGTTGAGGATGATGCCGTCCTTATCGGTGGTCCACACGCTGCCGTCCATGCGCAGGAAGGAAGCCCCGGCGCTCTCCTCGCCGCCGAAACCGTAGGAGCCGTCCACCAGGCCGTCGACAAACCATTTGAAGCCCACCGGCACTTCGGCCAGCGTGCGGCCGAGCTTGCGCGCCACGCGGTCGATCATACCGCTGGATACCAGGGTCTTGCCGACCTTGGCGTCCGCGCGCCAGCCGGGGCGGTGCTGGAACAGGTACCAGATGGCGGCAGCCAGGTAGTGGTTAGGGTTCAACAGGCCGCGGCCGGGGGTGACAATGCCGTGGCGGTCGGTATCCGGGTCGTTGCCAAAGGCGATGCGGAAGCTGTCTTTCAGGTGGATCAGGCTGGCCATCGCGTAGGGCGACGAGCAGTCCATGCGGATCTTGCCGTCGTGATCGACCGTCATGAAAGAGAAGGTGGGGTCGACGTTGGGGTTGACCACCTGCAAGTCGAGGCCGTAGATCTCCTGCACGGGCTGCCAGTACTTGACCGCCGCGCCGCCCATCGGGTCAACGCCGATCTTAATCCCGGCGCGGGCGATGGCCTGCATATCGACCACGTTTTGCAGGTCGCGCACATAGGGCAGGATGTAATCGTGCTGGTGGGTGGTATCCAGGGCCAGGGCGCGGTTGAGCAGCAGGCGCTTGACGGACTTCAGGCCGTCTTTGAGGATGCGGTTGGCCTCCGCCTGGATGGCCTTGGTGGTGGTGGTGTCGGCCGGGCCGCCATTGGGCGGATTGTACTTGAAGCCGCCATCGGTGGGCGGGTTGTGTGAGGGGGTGATGACCACGCCATCGGCCAGCCCACTGCTGCGGCCGCGGTTATAAGTCAGGATGGCGTGCGAGACAGCCGGGGTGGGAGTGTAGCCGGGGCCGGGCTGGAGCATCAGGGTCACGCCGTTGGCAGCCAGCACTTCCACCGCGGTGGCCCAGGCCGGCTCAGACAGGGCGTGGGTGTCCATGCCCATGAACAGCGGGCCATCCACACCCTGGGCCTTGCGGTAATCGCACAGCGCCTGGCAGACGGCCAGGATATGATCTTCGGTAAAAGTGCCGTCAAACGAGGCGCCGCGATGGCCCGAGGTGCCAAACGAGACCAGCTGAGTGGCATCATCGGGGTTGGGGTGTTGGGTGTAATAGGCGGAAACCAGGCGTGGCGTATTGATCAACAAGTCTTTTGGGGCGGGCTGACCGGCCAATGGGTGGGTGCTCATGCTGTCCTCCTGATGGGTATAAACCATAATTTTGGGGGAGGATACCACAAAACGCCAGTATTTGACCCGCGGTTAGGGCAGGTCCGCGGTAAAATTGTGGCAACTACCTATGAAAACAATCTGTGTCTATTGTGGTTCTTCGGATAAAGTACACCCCGAATACCTGGCTGGGGCGCGCCAGTTAGGCGCAGCGATCGCGCAGCGCGGGCTGCAGCTGTGGTTTGGGGCAGGCAGCACCGGGCTGATGGGCGCGGTAGCCAACGGAGCGCTGCAAGCCGGCGGCGAGGTGATTGGGGTGATCCCCGAGATGTTCAACACGCCGCAGCTGTGCCACACCGGGCTGACCCGGCTGGAAGTGGTGTCCACGATGCACGTGCGCAAGGCGCGCCTGGCGGAAGCCGCCGACGCCTTTATCGCCCTGCCAGGCGGCTATGGCACCTTTGAGGAGCTGTTCGAGATGCTGACCTGGGCCCAAATCGGGCTGCACCGCAAACCAATCGGGGTGCTGAACCTGAGGGGCTATTACGACCCGCTGCTGCAGATGGTGGAGCAGGCGCGGCAGGAAGGCTTTATCTATGCCGAGCACCTGGCGCTGTTCAACGCCGCCGACCGGCCCGAGCAGCTGCTGGACCGGCTGACCAACTACCAACCGCCGGCGGGGCTGGAGCGCTGGGTGACGCGCGAGGAATAACGCGTCAGCCTCGCTTGGAGGCGGGTGTAGGACGATTGCCACACGTCTGCCGCACAGGTATTTATGGTATAATCCTGCGGTAAGGGGAAGCTCTCGGAGTTAGCAATTTTTTCGGCCTGGATTCATCTATCGAAAACTGCACGGTCTGCACAGATCGTAGTGTGCTCCTGAGTTTCATAACTGCACCGTGGCTGCGCCTGTCTTTACCGGTTGCATCGTGCTGATGGGCAGCCTATATCCCCAGATATCCTTGCACCCAACGTATCGAACTGGATCGATCACCCGACACTTACCCTACCATTTCATCTAGATGAACAGGTTAAAATGAGAGTTCTCGAACTGGAAAATGTCCCCCTGGCGGCGCTGCGCCAAATGGCACGCGATCTGGACGTAGCAAACGCCAACCGATTGAAGAAAGAGGATCTGATCCTGAAGATCCAGCAGGCCGAGGCCGAGCGGCAGGGCCTGGAAATGCGCGGCGGCATCCTGGAGATCATGAGCGAGGGGATCGGGTTCCTGCGCTCCGGGCACTACCAACCCGGACCGTACGATGTATATGTCTCACAGTCGCAGATCCGGCGCTACAACCTGCGCAACGGCGATCTGGTGATCGGCAACGTACGCCCGCCGCGCGAGTCTGAGCGGCACTATGGGCTGCTGAAGGTGGAGAGCGTCAACGGGTTAAACCCGGATGACGCCAAGTACCGCCCGACGTTTGAATCGCTGACCCCGATCTTCCCGGATAAGCGCTTCGACCTGGAGGTGGACCGCCACACACTGGCGACGCGCCTGATCAACCTGGTGACGCCCATCGGGCGCGGCCAGCGCGGGCTGATCGTTTCGCCGCCCAAGGCGGGCAAGACGACGATCATGAAGCAGTGCGCCAACGCCATCTCGAACAAATACCCGGAAGTGCACCTGATGGTAGCGCTGATCGGCGAGCGCCCGGAAGAAGTGACCGACATGGATCGCTCGGTGGATGCCGAGGTGATCTCGTCGACCTTTGACGAGCCGGTCACCTCGCACGTGCGGGTGGCGGAGATGGCGCTGGAGCGCGCCAAGCGGTTGGTGGAGATCGGGCGAGACGTGGTGATCCTGATGGACTCGATCACCCGGCTGGCGCGGGCTTACAACCTGGTGGTGACGCCCTCCGGTCGCACGCTGTCGGGCGGTATTGACCCGTCGGCGCTGTACCCGCCGAAGCGCTTCTTTGGGGCGGCGCGCAACATCGAAGAGGGCGGGTCGCTGACGATCATCGCCACCTGCCTGATCGATACCGGCTCACGCATGGACGACGTGGTGTACGAAGAGTTCAAGGGCACCGGCAACATGGAGCTGCACCTGTCGCGGCGGCTGCAGGAACGGCGCGTCTTCCCGGCGATCGACATCGAGCGCTCGTCGACCCGGCGGGAAGAGCTGCTGTTGGGGCCGGATATCACGCCGCGGGTGTGGCTGATGCGCCGGATGTACGACCAGATGGTGCAGGGACCACCGCACGGGGCCGGGCTGGATCCTTCCACAGCGACCGAGGCCATCTTACAGCGTCTCCAGCGCACTTCCAATAACCAGGAGTTCCTGGAGTCGCTGACCGACGATTAAGCGTGGCAGACGAGCGACCGGAAGAGATCCTGGCAGACAGCGGCTCTTCACAGCCCCATATGCGGATGATTTCGGCGGCGGCCTGGCTGGCAGCGCTGCTGGCGGTAGCGTTAGCGCTGCTGGTCGGTTGGCGCGCCTGGCAAGGGCTGCCGCCGCTGCCGTTTGGCGCGCCGGGTGGGCCGGCGCTTGCGCAGCAGCCAGCCCGGCTGAGCGA
>JBJSYW010000619.1:0-2859 GCA_046089985.1 Chloroflexota bacterium | reverse complement strand
TCGAGGCGGTTATCCAGCTCCTCGCGGCGCTTTTGCAGGCGGTCTTCCTCGCGGCTCAGTTCACTGCGGCGGCGTTCCAGGTCGCCCTCAGCCTTCTGGATCACCTGCAGGGCCTGGTCGCGCGCGGAGATCTCGATCTGGCGCGCCTTTTCTTTCGCGTCGATCAGGATGCGCTCGGCCTCGTCCTTCTGCAACAGCTTGGCCTTCTCGACCTGGTTCTGCTTGTAGTAATACCCCAGCGCTCCAGCGATGGCTGCAACCAGCACGATCGTGAGCACTTCAATGATGGCAAACATCGTAATACTCATAGGTTTCCCTCTTCTCCTGAAGGATCTCGCCTGTCCTGGATCTCCTGCCACACCCGGCTGACCGCCTGAGAGCAGGCGTCGTAGCTAAAGCCGCGCAGCGCCAGGTAGCGAGTCATCTTCAAACGAAAGTCATTCCATTCAAGGTTTTCAAATTTCCCGGCCCTCTTTTGGGCAGCCTGGTAAGCCATTTCGGCGTCATCCAGATCGCCCAGCGCCTCGTCAATCGTCTGGCGATCGACGCCCATCTGTCCCAGTTCGTACGCCAGGGCGCGCCGGCTGCGCGGGCGCAGCTCGGTGCGGTTCTCCACCCAGGCATTGGCAAACCGGGTGTCATCAATCATGCCGTTGTCTTTCAGCCGGGTGATCACCTGGCTGGCGTACGGCTCACCAATCTTATGCTGCGCCAGGTTCTGGCGGATCTCCGCCTCGCTGCGCGGCCGGTAGGACAGGAAGGTCAGCGCCTGTTGGAAGGCGCTCTCCTTTGCGTCCTCTTCTTTGAGCTGGGCGATCTTCTCATCGTCGATCTCCTGACCGACCTGCAGCCAGGCGGCTACGATGCGCGCCAGCCCGAAGGCAAATTCGCCATCCAGGTGGACATTCACCCGCTGGCGGTTCCGTTTTTGTAAGGTAAGCGCAGTAACTCGATAAGCCATAGTCTTTTAATCGGTGGCGCCTGGGGCGCTGCCGGATAACAAAAAAAGCCGCGCTTCTGCCGAGACAGAAGACGGCCATCTGTGTCCTGAATCGTCTGGATCTCAGTTTACCCGGGGTGGAAAAGAAACCACCCCACAGCTGCGGGTTGGATCAAACAGCTGTGCTGCGGGTATCTTGTCGAAGGTAGGCGCCTGGTATGCGTTCCACGGGCAGTCCCGGCATGTTTCTGGCGCCGGCGCTGGATGTAAACCGCCGGCCAAACACCACTACACTCGTTTCCTGAGATCGATTGTCATCAACAACGCTCCTCCAATCCGGGGAGGACCGTTGCACGGTCACCGTATGGCCGCCGTCAACTGCAGCGGCAGGGGTCATCTCGCAGCCGGCCAGTCTTGCAGGGCCTGTTCTACCGGTTCGATGAGCGCATGACGATGAAGAAAATCAATAACCTGCTTGCGCTCCGCCCCTAAGTCAATCTTCCCAAAGATGTATCCGCCTGGTGTTTTGCGGATCACTCCCTGGTCGATCGCCAGGTCCAACAGCTCGCTGCTACGATAAATGCCTTGAGAGGTTATTATATCAAACTCTGCCGCATCTCGCACAGGTTTATGCAGGCTTTTGACAATTTGTGCCCGGATGCGGGTCGATTCCGCCGCTCCGGGCCGCTGATCGGCCGGTGTCAGCCGCACGCGCAGCACGGCGTGCAGCGGCAGCGCCAGCCGTTCCAGGTCGCCGGCCAGTTGGTGATAAACCGGGCCGGGGTGCGGTGCTTCCTGGCGGGTGACCACCAGCACGGCTTGTGACCGGCGCAGCGCCGGCGCCAGGCGTGCCAGCCAGCCTGCCAGCGGGCGGCTCTCGCCCGGGGGGCCGGCGGCTGCATCCAGCCGGGCGCCCAATTCGGCGGCGCGCGGCAGCAGGTCCAGCCCGTCCAGCACCACCAGCGCCGCCGCCTGGCGCTGCAGCAGAGCGGCGGTCATCTCCAGCGCCGCCTCCAGCCAGCCGGGGCTGCACAGCAGCAGGTCGGGCAGGCGCACCCCGCAGGCCGCCGCATAGCGCGGGTCGAACGAGCGGTCACAGTCTACCCAGGCCGTGTTGGCTGCGCCGGTTGGGGGGCTGCCCAACGCGGCCGCCATCTGCAGGCACAGGGTGGTCTTGCCGCTGCCGGGCGGCCCATACAGCTCCACCAACCAGCCGGGTGCAATTCCACCCCCCAGGGCGAAATCCAGTCCCAACGAGCCGGTGGACAGGAACGGTGTGCGCACCATGCCGCTATTATACCGCCGCCGCGGGGGGCGAAATCTGTTATCATTACGTACAAATCCCCCCTCGTTCATTACGAAAGGATGCCCAAGATGCGGAAAATTACCCCTGAAGACGCGCTCGCCTATCATCGCCTGGGCGGAAAACCCGGCAAGGTCGCCATTGTGCCCACCAAACCGATGGCCACTCAGTACGATCTGTCGCTGGCCTATTCGCCCGGTGTGGCCATCCCGGTGCTGGAGATCGCCAAGAACCCCGACCTGGCCTACGAATACACCTCCAAAGGCAACCTGGTGGCGGTAGTTTCCAATGGAACGGCCATCCTCGGCCTGGGCGACCGGGGAGCGCTGGCCGGCAAGCCGGTGATGGAAGGCAAGGGTGTGCTGTTCAAAAAGTTCGCCGATGTGGATGTGTTCGATATCGAAGTTAACACCCACGACCCCGAACTGCTGATCCAGGTGGTAGCGGCGATCTCGCCCACCTTCGGCGGGATCAACCTGGAGGATATCAAGGCCCCCGAGTGCTTCCATGTCGAAGAGACCCTCAAGGGCATGCTGGATATCCCAGTGTTCCACGACGACCAGCACGGCACGGCGATTATCTCCAGCGCGGCGTTGTTGAACGGCCTGCAGGTGAT
>JBJSYW010000618.1:0-4339 GCA_046089985.1 Chloroflexota bacterium | reverse complement strand
CCGGCGGCGGGCTGGACCCAGATCTCGTCAACCCGCCCGCTCTGGCGCAGGCGGGCGTTCATCACGCAGTTCAGCGCTACGCCGCCCGCCAGGCACAGCCTGCTCGACCCGCCGGCCTGGCGCAGCCAGCCGGCCAATTGGATCACGCTGCGCTCCAGCGCTGCCTGCAGCGAGTGGGCGATGTCGTAGTGGCGCTGTTCCAGCGGCTCGCCGCGCCGGCGCGCCGGTCCAAAGACTGCCGGCAGGTCGAGCGGGTCGATCGTGTACGCGCCGCCCGGCCCGATGTGGATCGCATCGCAGATGGCGTCCAGGAAGACCGGCCGGCCGAAGGAGGCCAGCGCCATCACCTTATACTCGTCCTGTGAGTGCAGAAAGCCCAGGTGCTCGGTGACGCGCTCGTACAGCAGGCCCAACGAAGACGGCATCTCCACCTGGCCCAGCGGCTCCAGCCGGCTGCCCTGGCCGCGGTAGTAGGCCGTGGTGGCGCGCTCGCCGCGCCCGTCGATGGTCATCACCGCGGCTTCTTCAAACGGCGAAGCCAGGAAGGCGCTGGCGGCGTGCGCCAGGTGGTGGGCAACGAAGCGCCACTGGAAAGACGCCTGCCCGTTGGTACGCGCCCCGCGGAAGCGCTCCTGGATATGGAACGGCGCATTATCCACCAGGTGGCGCGGGGCGTTGACGATCGAAGCCAGGAACAGCGGGTCCCAGGCTGATTCCCACTCCGCCGGGGTGGGGTTGGCGCTCGGCTCCAGCGGCAGCGCCAGGCTGCGCTCGGTCTGGTGCTCACGCAGCAGCAGGTACGGATCGTAAGCATAGGCCACGTTGTCCACATCCTTCAGCGTGATGCCCGCCTCGCGCAGGCAGTAGTCGATGGCATAGTGGGGCAGCAGATAGGTGGAGAATGGGATGGGACGTTTCCCATGCTTGATCCGCGTGAACCGTTCTTCCTCGGCCGCCGCGATGACCTGCCCATCTCGCACCAGGCAGGCCGCCGGGTCGTGATAGGCAGCGTTGACCCCCAGCGTGTACATCAACGGTAAATACCTCCCTAACGATAAAGTAGATAAACTATACGTGAGAAGCGGCGCTTCTACAATAAGTAAAAGCCCTAGGCGGCAATAAGGGAAAAGCGCCCGGCGCATCTGCCCGGGCGTTTCTCCCTTCCCTAACATGCTACCTGACCGGGTTAGACGCCCACCGGCTCCGGGATGGTGTAGCCCACCGGGGTGAAGTGCAGCTTGCGCACCGGCAGCACCGGCGTGCCGGGGTGCTGCAGGTCGTCGACCGGCCAATGCAGCGTCTCGCCGCGCGCCAGCCGCTCCTGTGAGACCCCGGCGTAGGCCGGCGCCAGAGCGGCGATCTCGGCTAAGATCTGGGCGGTGTCGCGGTAATCCCAGCCCGCATAGGGCGCCGGGGCGGCGCTGCGCTCGCTCAGCGACTGTATGCGGCGGGCCAGCGAAGCGGTAATCACCCAATCCGGGCGGGCCTGCCCGGGCGGCTCGATCGCCTGCTGCACCAGTTGCACCCGCCGCTCGGCGTTGGTGCAGACGCCGGTCTTCTCGGCAAAGGCAGCGCCTGGCAGCAGCACATCGGCGCAGCATTCGATCTCGCCTGGCAGGATCTGCTGCACCACAACGAACCCGGCACGGCGCAGCAGGCTGCGCAGGCGCGGGGTGAGCGGCAGATCTTCGCCAATCAGGTACAACGCCTGCAGTTCCTGGCGCTGCAGCGCGGCCAGCATCTGGGCGGCGTTGAGCCCGGGCTGCGCCGGCAGCGGCGCGCCCCAGGCCTGCTCAAACAGCTCGCGGTCGTACAGGTTCTCCAGCGGCTGGCCGCCGGGCAGCATCCCGGGCCGGCAGCCCATATCCAGCGCGCCCTGCAAGTTGTTCTGCCCCACCAACGGGGCCAGGCCCAGACCCTCGCCCAGGCCGCCCAGCAGCAACTGCAGATTGACCAGGCTGGCTACCACCGGGCGCGCCGGGCCGGCGCGGGTGACCCCCACCGACCAGATCAGCGCCGCCGGGCGGTGTTCCACCAGCAGCCGGGCGGCCCGCTCCAGGGCTTCGGCGGGCACGCCGGTGATCTCGGCCGCCCGGCGCGGCGGGTAATGCTCCAGCACGGCATGGAAGGCCAGGTAGCCCGGCAGCCCGCTGGGGTTGAAGCGCGGCGACTGCGCTTCCCAACCCACGATCAGGTGCATCAGCCCGTTCAGCAGCGCTACCTCGGTGCCCGGGCGGTAGACCAGCGACTGGGCGGCGTACTCCATCATGTTGGAGAACTCCTGGTCGGCCGCCACCAGGCGCAGCTTGCCGCGCAGCGCCGCCTGGCGCAGCTTGACCCCGAACACCGGGTGCTGCTCGGTGGTCTGCGAGCCGAGGGTCAGCGCCGCCCCGGCCTGCTCGATCAGCGCATCGAAGGTGTGCGTCATCGCCGGCCAACCGGCCAGTTCGTCCATCCCGTCCAGGATGTTGTCGTGCTGCAGGTGGGCCGCCACATCGATGTTATCGGTGCCCAGCACCTGGCGGGCCAGCTTCTGCACCAGGTAGCTCTCCTCGGTCAGCAGCTTGCCCGAACCGATCACGCCCAGCGCCCCGGCCCCATGCGCCAGTCGCTGCGACCACAGCCCCTCGGCGGCCAACTCCAGGGCGGTGTCCCAGCCCACCTCCACCCATGCGCCGGGGGTGGTCGGGCGCGGCGCGCCCTCCAGCAGGTAGCGGCGCACCATCGGGCGCTGCAGCCGCTTGCGGTCATGGATGAATTCGTAGCCGTAGCGCCCCTTCAGGCACAGGTGCAGCCCGTTGACTGGCGCGCCCGGGTTCGACGTGACCCGCAGCATCCGCCCGCCAGGCACATCCTCCTTAACGTTCAGGTCAAAGCTGCAGCCCACGCTCAGTAGCTGCACACGCTCGAGGCCAGCCGGTCGGCCCGCCCCAGGCTGACCGACATCTTGTTATCCAGCGCGCCGGTGGGGCAGTAGGCCACGCACGCCCCGCACGACTCACAGCGCGAGGCCAGCATGGTGCTGTCGGCGCCGGCGACGATGCGCGATTCGCTGCCCCGGTAGGCCTGCGCCCACACAAAGCGCCCCTGGATTTCAGCGCAGGCGCGCACGCAGCGCGTGCACTGGATGCACTTGTTCATATCCACCCACACGTAGGGGTTGGGGTCGCTGTCCACCGGGCCGCGCGGGCGGGGGGCCATCTCTTTGGCCATCTCCAGCCCGTAAAAGCGCACCCAATAGGCGAACTGGCTGTCCTGGTCCAGGCCGGGCTCGCCGCCGCAGCGTTTATAGCCGGCGTCGTAGAACGACGAAAGCAGCATCTTGAGCACGGCCCGGCGGTACTCGACCAGCCGCGGCGTCTCGGTCTGCACCTGCAGGTCTTTGCTGACCGGCAGGTTGCAGGCGGTGGCGGGCAGGCGCGCCCCTTTGACCTCGACCACGCACAGCCGGCAGCCGCCAAAGGGCGTCAGGTCCGGGTGGTGGCACAGGGTGGGGATGACGATGCCAGCCGCCTCGGCGGCCTGCAGCACCGTCCAGCCTTCCGGCGCTTCGAGCGCCATTCCGTTAATCGTCAGGTTGATCACAGGCTGCTCCTCTCCTCAGGCGCACGGCCCGGAGGGGTGCACAGCGCACACGCCGGCCGGGCAAACCCGGTCGATAATGTGGGCCTCGATCTCCGGGCGGAAATGGCGCAGGATATCACGCACTGCGGTGGAGGCGGTCTGCCCCAGGCCGCAGTTTGAGATCATGTCCATATATTCGCCGAACTGCTTTAGCTCGTCCAGCATCTCCAGCGTACCGCTGCCCTGGGCGATCTGGGTGACGATCTGGTACAGGCGCTGGGTGCCGGTGCGGCAGGGGGTGCACTTGCCGCAGCACTCGAAGCGGAAGAAGCGCAGCACCACGCTCGCCAGGTCGACCACACAGGTGCGCTCGTCGCATACCAGCAGCGCCCCGGAGCCGAGCGCTACCCCCGCGCTGCGGAACGAGTCGAAGTCGAGCGGGGTGTCTTGCAGGTGGGCCGGGACGATCGAGCCGCTCGACCCGCCGGTCTGCACCAGCTTGAGCCTGCGCCCGTCTTTCATGCCCTGCCCGTAGATGTCGATGATCTCGCGGATGGTGATTCCCAGCGGGACTTCGATCACGCCGGTGAAGTTGGTGTTGCCCATGATGGTGTAGACCTTGGTGCCCGAGCTGCGCGGCGTGCCGAAGCCGTGGTACCATTCGGCCCCGTGGCGCAGGATCGGCGGCACGTTGGCCAGCGTCTCGACGTTGTTGACCAGGGTCGGCTTGCCCCACAGCCCGCAGGTGGGCGGGTAGGGCGGGCGGGCGCGCGGC
>JBJSYW010000617.1:0-7608 GCA_046089985.1 Chloroflexota bacterium | reverse complement strand
GATGGTGCTGGATGTCGCCGGGCACACCGTCACGGTGGATGAAGAGCTGCGCCGGCGCATGCCGGCGCTGGACCCTGCCGCCGGCGCAGGGCGCGCCGACCTGACCGCCCTATCGGGCAGCCCGGATGCCATTGGGCTGCTGCTGACCGGCGGTGCGCTGTGCAACGACGCCGCGCTGACCAGCGCTGAATCGGGCCGGCTGACGACCATCGGCGACCCAACCGAGGGAGCGCTGCTGGTAGCCGCCGCCCAATACGGGCTGGAAAAGGGCCGCCTGAACACGGCTCTACCGCGCGCCGCCGAAGCGCCGTTCGACTCAGAGCGCAAGCTGATGACCACCGTGCACGCCTTCGACCCGGCCTGCCTGGATGAACTGGCCCGGCTGTTCACCCCGCTGCAGACGGCGCCGGCTGGCGAGACGGCTGCGGCAGGCGGGCCGGCCTACCTGGCCTTCACCAAGGGCGCAGTCGATAACCTGCTGCGCCTGAGCACCCAGGTGTGGGATGCCGGGCGCGCCCAACCGATCGATGACGCCTGGCGCGAGCGCATCCGCCAGGCCAACGACAACCTCGCCAGCCAGGGGATGCGCGTGCTGGGTGTGGCGGTGCGCGCCTGGCCGCACCTGCCGGAAATCGAAGAAATGGAGCGCGAACTGACCCTGGTGGGCCTGTTCGGGATGATCGACCCGCCGCGTGCGGAAGTCAAGCTGGCGGTTGAAACCGCCCGGGCCGCCGGCATCCGCCCGGTGATGATCACCGGCGACCACCCGCTGACGGCGATTGAGATCGCCCGCCAGCTGGGCATCCTCGAGTCCCGCCTCCCGCAAGAGGCGCTGACCGGGCGGGAACTGGACCCGAGGAGCGAGGCCGAGCTGGCCCGGGCAGTGCAGCAGGTTTCTGTCTATGCCCGGGTCTCGCCCGAGCATAAACTGCGCATCGTCCAGGCGCTGCAGGGCGGCGGCCATATTGTGGCGATGACCGGCGACGGGGTCAACGATGCCCCGGCGCTGAAGCGCGCCAACATCGGCGTGGCGATGGGCATCACCGGCACCGATGTCTCGAAAGAAGCCGCCGACATGGTGCTGCGCGACGACAACTTTGCCACGATTGTGGCCGCGGTTGAAGAAGGCCGCACGATCTACGAGAACCTGCGCAAGTTCATCAAGTTCTCGGTGGCGGGCAACATCGCCAAGGTCTCGGTGATGCTGCTGGCGCCGCTGCTGGGCAAACCGCTGCCGCTCGAACCGCTGCAGCTGTTGTGGCTGAACCTGCTCACCGATGGGCTGCTGGGGCTGGGGTTGGGGCTGGAACCACCGGAGAAGGACACCATGCAGCGCCCGCCGGTCTCGCCCAAGGAAGGCATCTTCAGCGGTGGTCTGGGCCGGCATGTGCTGTGGACCGGGGCGCTGATCGGCGCCATCGCCCTGGGGGTAGGCTACACCTACTGGGCGCTCGACCCGAACGGGCCGTGGCAGACGATGACCTTCACCACGCTGGCCTTCAGCCAGATGGCGCAGGCGCTGGCGACCCGCTCGCGGCGCGAGTCGCTCTTCACGCTGGGGCTGCGTTCGAACCCGACCGGGATGCTGATCGCCCTGGTGGTCTTCGGGCTGCAGTTGGCGGCCCTGTACACCCCCTTCCTGAACAACGTCCTGTATACCCGCCCACTGGCGATGAACGACCTGCTGCTCAGCCTGGGGTTGAGCGCCATCGTATTCGTGGCAATTGAGATCGAGAAACTGGTGGAGCGGCGCCGGGCCGGGGTATAATCCCTGCCATGACACCCTTTCTGCAGTTCGCCCTGGCCCTGGCCATCCTGATAGCCGCCGCAAAAATCGGCGGCTTTTTCAGCTACCGCCTGGGCCAGCCGTCGGTGCTGGGTGAACTGCTGGCGGGCATCCTGCTCGGGCCGTCGCTGGTTAACCTGCTGCACCTGCACATCTTCACCGATCAGCACCTGGCGCAGGTGATCCACGAACTGGCCGAGATCGGCGTGCTGCTGCTGATGTTCCTGGCCGGGATCGAGCTGCAGTTGACCGACCTGGCCAAAACCGGGCGGGTGGCCGCGCTGGCGGGCACGTTGGGGGTGTTTTTCCCGCTGCTGCTGGGTATGGGCGCCGGGCTGTTGTTCGGGATGGAGCGCGTTCAAGCGGTGTTCCTGGGGCTGGTGCTGGCTGCCACCAGTGTGAGCATCTCGGCCCAGACGCTGATGGAACTGGGGACGCTGCGCAGCCGGGTGGGCATCAGCCTGCTGGGAGCGGCGGTGTTTGATGACGTGTTGGTGGTGCTGGCGCTGTCGATCTTCACCGCCCTGACCGGCCCGGACGCCGAGCGCGGCTGGGGGCCGGTGCTGGTTACCGTTGCGCGCATGCTGCTGTTCCTGGGGCTGGGCGGCGCGATCGGGCTGCTGGTGCTGCCGCGCACCAGCCGGCGGGTCAGCCGGCTGCCGGTCAGCCAGGGGTTGGTGGCCTTTACGATGGTTACCATCCTGATCTACGGTTGGGCGGCCGAGATGTTCGGCTCGATGGCCGCCATCACCGGGGCGTTCCTGGTGGGGCTGATCTTCGCCCGCAGTCCGGTGAAAGAGCGCGTCGAGAGCGGCATTGTGGCGCTGGCCTATGGGCTGTTTGTCCCGATCTTTTTCATCAACGTCGGCCTGACCGCCGACCTGCGCCAGCTGGTGGGCGGCGGGAACCTGGCGTTGTTCATCGTCATGTCGCTGGTGGCCGTGGTGGGCAAGGTGTTGGGCGCGGGGCTGGGCGGGCGCCTGGGGGGGTTGGCCTGGAACGAAGCGCTGCAGTTGGGCATTGGCATGATCTCGCGCGGCGAGGTGGGGTTGATCGTCGCCACGGTGGGCGTCAGCCAGCAGATGATCACCCCGGCAGTGTTTTCGGCGGTGGTGGGCGTGATTATCCTGACCACCCTGGTGACCCCGCCGCTGCTGCGGGTGGCCTTCCGGCCGCGCCCGGCCGCCGCCCGGCCGGCGCCGGCCTCAGAAACCCAGCCGGACAGTCAAGTGATCAAGGAGGGAGAGGATGAGCTTCCTGGTGGTAACCATCATTGACGATCCGGACCTGTGCCCGGAGGTGCTGGACGCCTGGAAGGCGATCGGCGTCAGCGGGGCAACGGTCTTCGAGAGCACCGGGATGGGGCGCATGATGCGCAGCGGGCTGCGCGAGGATTTTCCGCTGATCCCCAGCCTGGAGGATTTCTTAAGCGAGCGCGAGGAGCCGCACCGCACGATGATGTCGGTGGTCAAGGATGAAGCAACGGTTGAGCGGATGGTGGAAGCCGCGCAGCGCATCGTGGGCAATTTCAACCTGCCCAACACCGGCATCTGCTTCGTCGTCCCGGTGGTCAAAGCCTACGGGCTGGATCGCATCTAGGGCAAAAAAAACGGCGGCCGGGTGGGCCGCCGTTTTTTTTTGCCCGGCGCACTGCGCCGGCAGGGGCAGCGGCTAGGCCGGCATCTGCACCTGCGGCAGGTTCTTCAGCGAGCGCTGCACTTCTTCTTCGGGGTACGCGTAGTCTTCCAGCTGACCGTGCAGGTAAGCCTGGTAGGCCGGCATATCGAAGTTGCCATTGCCCGAAATATTGAACAGGATCACGCGCGCATCGCCTTTTTCCTTGGCGTCCAGTGCTTCGTCGATGGCGGCGCGGATGGCGTGCGAGCTTTCCGGGGCCGGGACGATGCCTTCGGTGCGCGAGAACTGCATCGCAGCCTCGAAGGTGGCCAACTGCGGCACAGCCACCGCCTCGATCAGCCCGGCGTCGTACAGGGCGCAGATGCTGGGGGCCATGCCATGGTAGCGCAGGCCGCCGGCATGGATCGGGGCGGGCAAGAAGTCGTGGCCAAGGGTGTGCATCTTGATAATCGGGGCCATCTTGGCCGTGTCGCCATAGTCGAAGGTGTAGACGCCCTTGGTCAGCGACGGGGTGGCCGACGGCTCCACCGCCACCAGGCGGGTGCGCTGGCCGTCCTTCAGATTCTGGCGCAGGAACGGGTAGGCGATGCCGGCAAAGTTCGACCCGCCGCCGACGCAGCCGAAGACCACGTCGGGGTATTCGCCGGCCATGTCCATCTGCTTCAACGCTTCTTCGCCGATCACGCTCTGGTGCAGCAGCACGTGGTTCAACACCGAGCCCAGGCTGTACTTCTTCGTCCCACCCGACAGGGCGGCAACTTCCACCGCGTCGGAGATCGCCATGCCCAGCGAACCGGGGTTCTGCGGGTCGTTGGCCAGCTGCGCCCGCCCGGAAGCCGTGCGCTCGGACGGGCTGGCGAAGACCTGCGCGCCGTAGGTTTCCATCATGTAGCGCCGGTAGGGCTTGGAGTTATACGACACGCGCACCATGTAGATTTCCAGATCCATCTGGAACTGGGTGCAGGCGAAAGCCAGCGAAGCGCCCCACTGCCCGGCGCCAGTCTCGGTGGTCAGCGCCTTGGTGCCGGCGGCCTTGTTGTAATAGGCCTGCGCGATAGCGGTGTTGGGCTTGTGGCTGCCGGTGGGCGAAACGCCTTCGTACTTGTAGTACAGGTGGGCCGGGGTGCCGAGGGCCTTCTCCAGGCGGCGGGCGCGCACCAGCGGGGTCGGGCGGTACAGCTTATAGACTTCGCGCACTTCCTCGGGGATCTCGATATAGCGTTCCTGGCTGACTTCCTGCAGGATCAACTCCATCGGGAACAGCACCGCCAGGTCATCCGGCGTGACCGGGGCCATCGTCTGCGGGTTGAGCACCGGGGTGGGCGGCACCGGGCTGTCGCCGGCAATGTTGTACCAGTACTTCGGCAGGTCATTTTCGCTGAGCATGTAGCGGGTTTCTGTAGAATTGGTCGACATGGTTTTCTCTCCTTAAGAGTCTCTGGCCTGAGCGATCTTGCACAGGTCTGCCTGTGGCGGACTGCCGGCGGCGCTTCCAGCCGCTGCAGTTCTGCGAGCTGTTAAACAAAAACGCGCTCGCCCAACTGGGGACGAACGCGCGGTCCGTGGTGCCACCCCGGTTAGGTTGGCCTTCTCCCGTGACCGTGCAGAAACAAAAAATCCTGCCGGTGATGCGACAGGATGGGGAAAAGCCAGCCTCACTCGTTGCGAGTACGCCGCTCTCTGCGGAGCGGGTATACCCTTTGCCCTGATAACGGTGGCAACTCCGGCGCAGGCTACTCAACCGGGCCAGGCCCGGGCTTTCGCCCTGCAACTCCGAGGTCCATTCAGCGCCGGCGTCTCGGGCGGGTTTCCACCAATTTCCCGCTCTCTGGACCGGCGTTTCGACGCCTACTCGTCCTCTTCACAGTCTTTCACAGTTCAATTGGTCCGATTATATGCAAAACCGGCGAAATGTCAAGAAGAAATCTGCCGGCGCTGCAGCAGCAGATCGGTAAACGGGAACTCATCCCCGGGCGCGGCGGGATGCTCCACGCGCTCGATCTCCTGCCACTGGCGTGGATCAAGCTCGGGGAAGAAGGCGTCGCAGGGCAGGTTGGCGTGCACCAGAGTCAGGTAGATGCGCTGCGCCGGCGGGAGCGCCTGGCGGTAGATCTCGGCCCCGCCGCCGATGAAGGTCTCCGTCTCACCCGCCGCGCGGGCCAGCTCCAGCGCCTGCTCCAGCGAACCAACCACCTCCACACCTTGAGCCGGGTAACCCGCCTGGCGGGTGACCACCAGCAGCCGCCGCCCGGGCAGCGGGCGGCCAATCGACTCCCAGGTCTTGCGCCCCACCACCAGGCAGCGGCCCATGGTCAGCGCTTTGAACCGCTGCAGGTCGCTGCGCAGCCGCCAGGGGACGCGTCCAGCGCGCCCGATGCCCTGGCTGCGTTCCATAGCGGCGATCAACGTGATCAGCATGGCAGACCTCCTACGCCCAGGGACCGCTAAACGGCGATCGGGGCCTTGATGGGTGGGTGATGGCGGTAGCCGCGCATCTCAAAATCTTCCAGGCGGTAGTCGAACAGGCTCTCGGCCCGGCGCTGGATCAGCAGTTCCGGCAGCGGGAACGCCGTGCGGGCCAGCTGGGTCTGGGCCTGCTGCAGGTGGTTCAGGTACAGGTGCGTATCGCCGCCGGTCCAGATCAGCTCGCCCACCCCCAGGTCGCACTGCTGCGCCACCAGGTGGGTCAGCAGCGCGTAAGATGCGATATTGAACGGCAGGCCCAGGAAGACATCCGCGCTGCGCTGGTAGAGCTGGCAGCTCAACCGGCCCTCGGCTACGTAGAACTGGAACAGGGCGTGGCAGGGCGGCAGCGCCATGCGGTCCACGTCGGACGGGTTATAGGCCACCACCATGTGCCGGCGGCTGTGCGGGTTGGCGCGCAGCTGGTCCAGCACATGGGCGATCTGGTCGAGATGTGATCCGTCCGGGTTGGGCCAGGAGCGCCACTGGTAGCCGTACACCGGGCCCAGCTCGCCGTCCGGATCGGCCCACTCGTCCCAGATGGTCACGCCATGCTGATGCAGGAAGGCGATGTTGGTATCGCCGCGCAGGAACCACAGCAGCTCGACGATCACCGACTTGAGGTGGACCTGCTTGGTGGTCACCAGCGGGAAGCCCAGGCGCAGGTCGAAGCGCATCTGGTGTCCGAAGATCGAGCGCGTCCCCACGCCGGTGCGGTCTTCTTTCTGCACCCCATGGTCGAGGATGTGCTGCAGCAGCTCCAGGTACTGGCGCATCAGGCCCTCCGTCAGATTTTGATCAGCCGCCGCGCCCGGCGGATATCCGCCCGGATCTGCGCCAGCAGCGCCTCCACCCCATCAAACTTCATCTCGTCGCGCAGGCGGGCCAGGAAGGCCAGCTGGATGGTTTTGCCATACAGATCACCAGAATAATCCATCAGGTGCGTTTCGACTCGCGGCAAAGCCACCCCGCCGGTGAAGGTCGGGCGCAGGCCGATGTTGGTCACCGATTGGTACGAGTCCCCATCGACGCAGGCGATGCCGGCATACACCCCCACACTGGGCAGCAGGCGATCCGGCTCGATCTCCAGATTGGCGGTGGGGATGCCGATCGTGCGGCCGCGCTGGTCGCCGGTGACCACCGGCCCGGCGGCGCGGTAGGGCCGCCCGAGCAGCCGCCGCGCCAGGCGCACGTCGCCTTCGGCCAATGCGGCGCGGATGCGGCTGGACGAAACGATCTGCCCGGCAGTCTGCACCGGCTGGGCCTGGCTGACGGTATAGCCCAGTTCGCCGCCCAGCTGCTGCAGGCGCGCCAGGTCACCTTCCCGGTTGCGCCCCAGGGCGAAATCGTGACCGGCATACAGGCGGCGCAGGCGCAGGCGCTCGACCAGGCGCGTCATGAACTCCAGGGCGGTCAGCCCAGCCAGGTCACGCGTGAACGGCTCGATCACCATCAGGTCCACCCCCAGCTCGCCCAGCAGTGCGGCGCGCTCTTCGGGGGTAGTCAGGTACAGCGGCCCGCTGCGCCCGCGCAGCACCACTGAGGGGTGCGGGTGGAAGGTCAGCACGGCAGCCAGCAAGCCGCCGGCGTGGGCTTCCTTGACCATGCGCCGCACAATCGCCTGGTGGCCACGGTGCACGCCGTCGAAGGAGCCGATCGACAGCGCCGTCCCGGCGAGCGCCGTCCCGGCGAGCGCCGTCCCGGCGAGCGCCGTCCCGGCG
>JBJSYW010000616.1:0-7688 GCA_046089985.1 Chloroflexota bacterium | reverse complement strand
GGCTGTGCGCTGCACGTGCAGCGCACAGCCGGTTAACTGCGCCGCCGCCTGCAGTTCGGCCGGCTCCAGCCCGGCGTCCACCAGCGCCCCCAGCAGCATGCCACCGCTCAGGCCATTAGAAACCTCACAATAGGCGATCTTCATCGAGACACTTCTCCTTCTGCGAATCCCGGTCGGGTTCGCCGCCGACGCCAGCGCTCGCCCCCAAACCGCTTGACTGAAACGGAGGATAGCATACCACCAGGCGACTGTCTAGAATTTACCACAGATCGCCGGCAGGCCGCCGCCGGAATGAATTGCGGGCGGATTGAACCAAATCCGGTCTATCCGGCGCGGAATGCATTAGAATACTGGGTCGATAATCGCTGCAGCTTCATCCAGATAACTTACTGCATAGGAACCGTATGAACCAGACCAAGCTAAACCAGGTAAAACAGATCCTGCATGACATGCAGCGGGTGATCGTGGCCTATTCCGGCGGGGTGGACAGCACCCTGCTGGCCTACCTGGCGCACACCGAGCTGGGCGCAAATGCCCTCGCCGTCACGCTGGTTTCTCCCAGCCTGCCGCACGCCGACCTGCGCCAGGCCCAGGAGATCGCCCACCAGTTCGGCTTCGCCCATGAGACCCTGCAATCCCACGAGCTGGACAACGCCAACTACCTGTCCAACACCCCGCAGCGCTGCTACTTCTGCAAGCAGGATACCTACCGGCTGCTGCAAGAGACTGCCCACCGACGCGGTTTCCAACACATCGCCAACGGCGCGAACCTGGACGATGCCGGCGACTACCGCCCGGGGCACAAAGCAGGCCTGGAAGCCGGCGTACGCTCGCCTTTCCTGGAAGCCGGGCTCAGCAAGCGCCAGATCCGTGAGCTGGCCTCCGCCCTGGGACTGCCCAACTGGGACAAGCCTGCCGCCGCCTGCCTGGCGAGCCGCATCCCCTACGGCACGCCGATCACCATCCAGCGGCTGGCCCAGGTGGAACAGGCCGAGGGCGTGTTGCACAGCCTCGGCTTCCGGCAGCTGCGTGTGCGCGCCCACGACAGCATCGCCCGCATCGAGCTGGCCCCGGACGAGTTTGCATTGGCCCTGGACCACCGCCGGCAGATCGTCAGCCAACTGAAGGCGCTCGGTTTCGCCTTTGTCGCCCTGGATCTGGCTGGTTACCAGACCGGCAGCCTGAACCAACTGATTGAGACCAATCATGAATTGTGACCAGTTACGCATCCTGTTAGAAGCCGTAGCCAGCCAGGCCTGTTCGGTTGACCAGGCGCTTGGCACGCTGCGCGATCTGCCTTATGAAGACGCTACCGCCGCCATCATCGATCACCACCGCGGGCTGCGCACCGGCGTGCCTGAGGTGATCTACGGCGCCGGCAAAACGCCCGAGCAAATCGTCGTCATCATCGAGCGCATGCTGGCCCACTCGGGCAGCGCCATTGTCACGCGCGCCTCGCGCGCCGCAGTCGAGGCGGTGCTGGCCCACCACCCGCAGGCCCGCGATTATGCCGTGGCGCGCCTGATCGCCGTGGGCGAGTTTGCCCCGCCGCCGCCAGGGCCCTACGTCGCCGTGGTGAGCGCCGGCACCTCCGATCTGCCGGTAGCCGAAGAAGCCGCCCTGACCGCCGAACTGCTCGGCACACGCGTCGAGCGCGTCTATGACGTTGGCGTGGCGGGCGTCCACCGCCTGCTGGATAAACGCCAGGTGCTGTGGGACGCCGCCTGCGTGATCGCCGTCGCCGGCATGGAAGGCGCGCTGGCAACGGTGGTCGGCGGGTTGGTGGCCTGCCCCACCATCGCCGTACCTACCAGCATCGGCTATGGAGTCAGCTTCAATGGCCTGGCGGCGCTGCTGTCGATGCTCAACTCATGCGCACCGGGGGTGTCGGTGGTCAACATCGACAACGGCTTCGGCGCGGCGGTGTGCGCCCACATGATCGTGCGAGGCCGGCGATGCGAGTGATCTACTTTGACTGCGTGGGTGGGGCCAGCGGCGACATGTTGCTCAGTGCGCTGCTGGATGCCGGCGCTTCGTTGGCTGCCGTTGAAGCCGCCGTGACCGGGCTGCGCCTGCCGGGCTGCAGCCTGCAGGTTGAGCAGGTGATGCAGGGGGCGCTGCGCGCCCGGCGCGTCACCGTCGTCACCCCCCGGGAACAGACCGAGCGCCACCCGGCCGAGCTGGTCGAAATCATCGAGCGCGCCGGTCTGCCCGAGCCGGTCAAGGTCCGCGCCCGGGCGATGGTGCTGCGCCTGGCTGAGGTCGAGGCCGGCATCCACAACAGCTCGCCGGACCACGTGCACCTGCACGAACTGGGCGGCGACGACACGCTGATCGACCTGTGCGGCGTGTTGACCGCGCTGGACGATCTACAGATTGAGCGGGTGTGCTGCTCGCCGCTGCCGCTGGCGCGCGGCTTTACCCGGTCAATGCACGGGATCATCCCGCTGCCTGCCCCGGCTACGCTGGAACTGTTAAAGGACAGCCTGGTGCGCTGCGAAGAGCGGGTGGAGGCCGAACTGGTCACCCCCACCGGGGCGGTGCTGCTCGCTTCGCTGGTGCAGCGCTGGGGCAGCTTCCCAACCATGCGCCTTCAGGCTGTGGGGGTCGGCGCCGGGCGGCGGCGCCTGCCTTTTCCCAACATCCTGCGCGCCTGGATCGGCGATGCCCAACCCGATCAGGCCGAGCCAGGGCCTGCAAACCCCGCATGAGCGGCAGCGGGGCCAGCCACCGGCTTTAAGAGATGCTCACCCCGATGTGATAGGCGCTGCGGAACAGCCCCCAGTACCACACCGCCGGGCGGTTGGGCGCGGTGTAGGTCAGGCGCGAGACGGCGATCGCCGCTTCGCCGGGGGCTGCCTGCAGCAGGGCGGCCTCCGCCTCGTCGATGCGGTGGGCTTCAATCTGCAGTTCGGCGCGCAGCAGCGGGTACTCGGAAGCGCTCTCCAGCAGGGCATGCACCGAACCGACCCGGGTCAGGTCTTCTTCCAATAGTGACGGCAGGATATCTTCAATCAGATAGCGCTCCGAGTAGGCCACCGCCTGCCCGGCGGCGTATTTGCGCCGGGCAATGTGGATCACGCTCGCCCCGGGGGCCAGCTTGAGCTTCTCGGCCACTTCCCAGCTCGCAGGCAGCGTGTGCTGCGCCAGCACTTCGTAGTGCACGTCCGCATCGCCGTCCACCCCCTGCCCCGGCACAAAGCGGAACGGGATCGCATTGGGGTGCATGGCGCTCACAAACGAGCCGACCCCGTGCTCGGTCTCGATCATCTTCTCCGATTCCAGCTGGGCAATCGCTTTACGCACCGTGCCGCGGCTCAGCCCGTAGGCGTTCACCAGATCTTCCTCGGAAGGGATGCGCTGCCCGGGCGCCAGCTCGCCGCTCAGGATCTGGTCGCGCAGCAGGATCAGCAATTGGCGGTACTTGGGCACCGGCCCGGTTAAAATGGCAGGGGGCTTGCGGTTCATCGACGCTCCTCAAGGCTGTATTGACACGCTCATTATAACATGATAAGATACTCATATACTCGTATATACGTGTATATCTCAATCCCTTCTCATCCCCTGCAGGCAGCTCAAAATGGACTTTGAAATCGACACCTACCAGAAAGTGCTCACCCCGCACGACAGCACCACCGGCGGCGGTTCGGCCTCCGCCATTGCCGGGGCAATGGCGGCCGCGCTGCTGGCAATGGTCTGCCGCCTCTCCGGCCCGGCGCACACCGGCGGGGCCGGCGCCGCGGCCACCCCAACAGCCCCCCCGCTTGACGCCTCGCCGCTGTCGTTTGAACCGTCCGCCGGTCAGGCTCAGGCGCTTTCCGAACGCCTGCTGCTGGGCGCCCGGCTGGACCGGGAGGCCTTTCAGGGCGTCTCGGCCGCCTTCAAGCTGCCCAGGGAGGACCAAACGCAGCGCAGCCTGCGCAGCCAGGCCATCCAGGCTGCCTGGCTGCAGGCCGCCCGGGCGCCGCTGGATAACGCCGCCGCCTGCCTCGACACGCTGGTGCTGGCCCACGCCCTGCAGCCGCATATCAACCCCCGGGTGGCCTCCGACCTGTCCTGCGCCCTGCTGCTGGCGCGCGCCGGCGTGCTGGGCTGCCTGGAAAACGTCGCCATCAACCTGCCGTCCATCAAAGACCCGGCTGCCGCCGCCGCACTGGCCGATCAGGCCGCCGGGCTGCGCCTGCGGCTGGATCAGATCCCCCATTGAGGAAATGCTCTCCATGAAAAAAGTGCTCCTGTGCGAACCCAATATCAGTGAAGGCATCGACCTGGCGCTCGTCGAAGACGTGCTGGCTGAGGTACGCCGCTTCCCCGAGGTCAGGATCCTGGACGTTTCGTCAGACGCCGACCACAACCGCTCGGTGTTCACCTACCTGGGCGAGCCGCAGGCCGTGCTGCAGGCCACAATGGCGCTGGCGCAAAAAGCCTTTGAGCGCATCGACATGCGCGCCCACCACGGCTCACACCCGCGCCAGGGCGCGCTGGACGTAGCGCCCTTCATCCCGGTGCGCGGCATCGAGACCCCCGAGGCGGTCGAGATCGCCCGCCAGTTCGGGCGCTTCGCTGGCGGGCTGGGCGTGCCAGTGTTCTATTACGAAGAAGCCGCCCTACGCCCCGAACGGGCGCGCCTGCCCGATATCCGTAAGGGCCAATATGAGGCGCTGGAATGGAAGATGAAAGACCCGGCCTGGGCCCCCGATGAAGGCCCGGCGGTCTTCAACGCCCGCTCCGGGGCATTGGTCACCGGGGTGCGCTTCCCGTTGGTGGCCTTCAACATCAACCTGCGCACCACCGACCTGTCGATCGCCGAGAACATCGCCCGGGCAGTGCGCCACATCAATGGCGGCTTCCGCTACGTGCGGGCGATGGGCCTGGCGCTGGAGGAGAAGGGCATGGTGCAGGTGTCGATGAACCTGGTCAACTATGCCCGCACACCCATCCCACGCGTGCTGGAAGCCGTGCGCGCCGAGGCCCGCCGCTATGGCGTGTCCATCGCCGGGGCCGAACTGGTCGGCCCGGTGCCGCTGGGCGCGCTGGAAGAAGTGCTCAAATACTACCTGCAGGTGCACGAGTTCAACATGGACCAGATCATAGAAACCGCCCTGCTCGACTAACCGCGCCGGCGCGCCGCCCGGCGCGCTGCACCCGGTCCAGATCTATTCGATAAAAGGAGCGCCAATATGAAACCCGAAATCCTGTACTCGGTCAAGGCCCAGCGCGGCCCCACCCTGCGCTGCAAAGGCTGGAAGCAAGAATCGATCCTGCGCATGCTGGAGAACAACATGGAGAACGCCGAAGCACCCGAGCGCCTGGTGATCTACGGCGGGATCGGCAAGTGCGCCCGCAACTGGGAGAGCTACCACGCCATCGTCAAGTCGCTGCTGGAACTGGAGAACGACGAGACCCTGGTGGTGCAGTCGGGCATGCCGGTAGCGATCTTCCGCACCCATCGCCTGGCGCCACGCGTGGTGATGGCCAATACCAACATCATGAAAGCCACCTGGGAGACCTTCTACGATCTGCAGGATAAAAACCTGACCATGTTCGCCCAGTACACCGCCGCCCCGTGGGAGTACATCGGCACCCAGGGCGTGATCCAGGGCACCTTCGAAACGCTGGGGGCGATCGCCGAGCAGCACTTCGGCGGCAGCCTGTCTGGGCGAATCTACCTGACCGCCGGGCTGGGCGGGATGGGCCGCAACCAACCCCGCGCCACCACCATGCACGGTGGGGTGTGCGTGGCGGTCGACGCCAACCCGGCGATTATCCAGCGCTCGCTGGAGCGCGGCTTCCTGGACTGCCAGGCGGCCACGCTGGAGGAGGCCATCCGGCTGGCCGAGCAAGCCAAAGCCGAGCGCCGCGCCATCGGCATCGGCGTGTGCGGCAACGCCGCCGAACTGTTCCCGCAGGCGCTCGAGATGGGCTGGCTGCCCGACATCATCTCCGAGATGTGTCCCTGCCATGACCCGCTGTCCTACATCCCCGCCGGGCACACCGCCGAATCGGCCGCCGAACTGCGCGCCGCCGACCGCAGCGCCTACTTCAAAGTGGCCCGCGAATCAATGAAGCGCCAGCTGGCGGCGATGAACGCCTTCTTCCACAAGGGCGTGCAGGTCTTCGAGTACGGCACCAGCATCCGCAAAGAGTGCCGCGATGGCGGCATGCCCGAGGCCGAAGCGATGACCATCCCCGGCTTCGTGGCTGCCTACATCCGCCCGCTGTTTATGCTGGGGCGCGGCCCATTCCGCTGGACCTGCCTGTCGGGCGAGGCCAGCGACCTGGCCCGCATCGACGACCTGGTGCTGGAGATGTTCCCGCACGATAAGACCACCGTCAAGTGGATCGAGATCGCCCGCCGCACGCTGCCGATCGAGGCCCTGCCGGCCCGGGTGTGCTACCTGGGCTTCGGCGAGCGCCGGGCGCTGGCGCTGCGCATCAACCGCATGATCCGCGATGGCGAGCTGGCCGGCCCGGTGGGTTTCTCGCGCGATAACCTCGACTCCGGCTCGATCGTCAACCCGACCTTCGAATCCGAGAAGATGAAAGACGGCGGCGACTTGATCTCCGACTGGCCCTACCTGAACGCGCTGCTCAACACCGCCGCTATGGCCGACCTGGTGGCGATCCAGGCCAACTACTCGATGGGCGAAGCTGTCCACACCGGGGTGACCATGATCGCCGATGGCAGCGAAGAGGCCGACTTGCGCCTGGATGCCTGCATGGCGACCGATTCGGGCATCGGCGTGGTGCGCCACGCCCAGGCCGGGTATGAGACCTCCCGCGAAGTGTGCGCCGGGCGCGGCCCGCTGACCGGCGACACCATCAAAGTCCCGCTGTGGTGGAGCCCCGAAGCCACCTTCGGCCCGGACGGCAGCGGCGCCGGACGGCTGGCCCCGCATACCCGCAGCGAGTGAGCCGGCCTGCCCACCGATGCAAAACAAGCCTGCCATTGATCTGTTGATCACCGGCGCAAGTCTGGTCCTGACCTGCACGCCGGCCCCGGGAGACCCGCTGGGCCGGCGCGCAGGGGCCGCCATCGCCATCCAGGGCGAGACGATCGCTGCGGTGGCCCCGCCGGCCGAGCTGCAGGCCGCCTATGACCTGTCGGCGGCGCAGCGCATCGACGCGGCCGGGGCGATCGCCGCTCCCGGCTTCGTCGACTGCCACACCCACCTGGTATTCGGCGGCGCGCGCGCCGCCGAATACGCCGCCCGCATGACGCGCAGCGCCGCCGATGTGGCTGCCCTGGGCATCCCCACCGGCATCCAGGCCACCATGAACATGACCCGCTCCAGCCCGCCCGAAGCGCTGCAGCAGGCCGCCCTGGCGCGCCTGAAAGGCATGCTGCGCTGCGGCACGACCACGGTTGAAAGCAAGAGCGGCTATGGGCTGAACACCGCCAAAGAGCTGGAACTGCTGCGCGCCAACCGCCGGCTGCAGGCCACCCAACCGGTGGACATCGTCAGCACTTTCCTGGGCGCGCACGATTTCCCGCCCGAGCTGCCCCGCTCGCGCTACGTCGATCTACTGGTGGAAGAGATGATCCCTGCCGTGGCCCAGGAGCGGCTGGCCGAGTTCTGCGATGTTTACCTGGACGAAGGCTACTACACTGTTGAGCAGTCGCGACGCATCCTGCAGGCCGGGCTGCGGCACGGCCTGCGCCCTAAGCTGCACCTGGATGCCTACGC